>JAIXUR010000493.1 GCA_027483425.1 Cyanobacteriota bacterium
ATCGCCGTCCACGGCACCACCAACCAGGTGCTGTCTCTGGTGACCCGGCTGCTGCCCCGCAAAAAGCTGGCTGACATTGCCAGAGACATTCAAAAGCCCGCCTAAACGCCCACCTAGGTAACGCCGTTGATCGATCCGGCTCTGCGAGAACGTCTGGTCAATCATCTGGGGCAGGTGGTGGGCGATCGCAACCCCTTTTTTTCTTTTTTTTTGCACTTCTTCGTGCAGCAGTACATCCAGCAAGAATTCTCCCGCTGGGGCGAGGTGACCGGCCATGACTTTGAATTTCAGGGCCGACAACACACCAACTGGGTCTTAAACCTGCCGGGGCGAGACCCCAGCCGTCCGCCGATCCTCGTCGGTGCCCACTACGACTCGGTCGTCGGCTCCCCTGGGGCCGACGACAACGCCACCGGAGTCGCAGTCCTGCTGGAGCTAGCTCGGGCCTGGCAGGGGCAACCGGGCAACTCCCCGCTGCGCCTGGTGGCCTTTGACCTAGAAGAATCGGGCTTTGTGGGCAGCTATCACTACGCCAAAGACCTGCATCAGCGCGGCGAACCCCTAGGCCTGATGCTGTCCCTCGAAATGCTGGGCTACTGCTGCCATCGGCCCCACTCCCAAACCTATCCACCGGGGCTAGACCGGCTCTACCCCAGCCAGGGCAACTACATCGCCCAGATCGGCCCGTGGCAGAGCATTCCCACCATGGTGGGGCTGTGGCGGGGCTTTCGCGCCGCCGGAGTACGTAGCCAGTGGTTGCCCGTGGCCAACCAGGGTCGCCTAGTGCCCGACACCCGCCGCAGTGACCATGTCCCCTTTTGGGATTTGGGCTACCCGGCCCTCTTAATCACCGACACGGCAAACCTGCGCAACCCCCACTACCACCAGGCAACCGACACCCTCGAAACCCTAGACCTGGACTTTCTCACCCAGGTCTGCCAGGGGCTACTCTGGGGCCTGCGCCGTCTGTAGCTGCTGATAGTCAAACCCGGCCTTGATCACCAGGGCTGGGTCAACCCAGGCCCCATCGTACTTCAGGCCCCAGTGCAGGTGCGGCCCGGTGGTGCTGCCGGTCATGCCGACCCGACCAATGCGCTGGCCAGAGGTCACCCGCTGCCCCTGGCGCAGCTCAATGCCGCCATCGCGATCGACTAGCACCCGGCCCCCTTCCTTTTCAATCACGATCTGGCCCTGCATGTGGCAGTAAATATGGGTCCAGCGACCCGACTGAATGATGGCTGAGGTGCCACAGGCGGTGTTGTCCGACACTTGAGTCACCTGGCCGTCCCACCAGCTGCGGACGTAGCTGCCCATGGGTGCCGCCAGATCTAGGCCGTAGTGGAACCGGTGCCCGCCCATGGGGTGCTGCCGGTAGCCAAAGGGCGAGGTGTAGGCGGTGAATTTTTCGACGGGGAACGAGGCCCCTAGCCAGGGGTTAGCGGGGGCCGCCGCCGCGATCGGCTCCTCAGCCATGCCCTGGGAGGTGGAGCGAATTAAGTCTGCCATAATGCCAAGGCCCACGCTAAGCGCAACAATCCAACCCAGGGCCTGCGCCCTGCCGTATTGACCATCCATAGATGCGAACATTGAGCTGCCGAATTCTTATGATAGTATACTTGAACTATTAATGCAAATGTACTATTATGACGTGAATTTCCCTCGGCAATGCTTAGGACAATTCTGTCAACAAAAACACCGAAGAAGTTTGATTCCTGTAGGGGCGCAGGGCTCTGCACCCCTACAGGAGGGCGCTACTCGGGGCTAGGTTCTAGGACCAAGGGTCGTTGGGTGGAGGGGTCTAACACTTCTACGATGCCAGTTTCGCCGTTGAGGCGCACCCACTGGCCGGTGTGCAGCCGCTGGGTGGCGTTGGTCACATCCATCACCGCTGGAATGCCGTACTCGCGGGCGATGATCGCCCCGTGGGAGAGGCGGCCACCCACTTCGGCAATCAGGCCCTGGGCGCGGGCCAGTAGAGGTGCCCAGCCCGCATCGGTGTAGGGCACGACGAGAATGAAAGGCCCCTCGGTGGCGGCTACCGCCTCGAGCTGGGTGACGACCAGCACTGGCCCGGCGACCACCCCCGCGCTGGCCCCAATGCCGGTGAGCTTTTGCTGCACCGTTGCGCCGGGGGCCAGGGCAAACTCGCGGCTGGGGGGAGCGTTGCCAAAGACTAGGTAGGGCACGACGGGCAGATGCTGGTCTTGGTCGTACTGGGTTTTGCGATCGCCAATCCGCCCCCGTATCCCCGACCAATCTGGCATCCCATCCCCCAGTACTTGCTCCCGAATCTCCTCCAGGGTGAGGAAGAAAATATCGTCTCGGGTGGCCAAATAGCCCTGCTGCTGCCACTGGGTGGCCAGGGCCAAAATGCTCCAGCGCAGCTCAGCCAGCAGGCGGTTGTAGAGGGTATTCACCTGGCCCTTGAGATCCAGCCGCCGCTGTACCAGGGCGGTTTTACCCCCCTGGACGGGGGCCGCTGCGGCCTTGGGCGGGGGCGGCTGCCGCACAAACTGGGCCAGTAGCTCGCGCACGGGGCCGGGGTTTTCTTGCCAGGTGGCCACGGCAATGTCGGTGCCCACGGGGCTGAGGTAGCCGTACTCGTCAATAAATCGGCTGATTTCCTGGAGTAACGGTTCGCCATCGGTGCTTTCCGCCAGGGCCGTCATCAGCGACGAGGCATCGTTAATAGCGGCCAGCTCTGGGGCGGAGAGCACCTGGCGAATGTCCTGGGCGATCGCCCGCAGCGCCTCCAAGGCCGCGATCTCAGCATTCTGCCCAGAGGTGAGGCTGGCTTCGGGCACCTGGAACAGGGCGCGGCGCAGGGCAAAGCTGAGCGGCCCCAGAATGTTGTAGTAGGTAACCCGCTCCAGCAGATCGAGCACCCTGTCGATCCGGTTCAGCAACTCGCCGGGGGAAAGGGACTCCCTGGACACCGCCGCCAGCGCCGCCAACGCCGGGTCAAACACCGCCTGACTGGCTTGGTTGAATTGGCGTTCTAGTTTCAGTTCGCGGCGCACCAGGCGCACCAGGCCGGGTACGTTGCGCAGGGTAGACCCCAGGGGCGGGCGGCTAAACTTAGCCCCCCGGGTCAAAAATTCCAGGCTTTCGGCGGGCAAACCCATGCGGCGAAAGATATCCCCCAGCAGGGTGGCGTTGAAATAGGCATGGGCATGGTGCAGGGTGGCGGTGGCTTCAAAGTCGAGTCCTCGGGCGCGATCGCCCAGCACTACCGTAAAGATCTCCCCCCACACGCCGCAGGTCAGGGGCCGATTGATCGACCAGGTCAGGGGCCGAATGGTGCCGGGAATCACCTCGGCAGCAATCTTGCGCGTCCACAGCGGCTGCAGGTTCGTAATCGGGCGGCTCTGCAAGAGCCACAGGGTGTCGCCATCAAAGCTCCACTCAATGTCCTGGGGCACGCCCTGGAAACGGCTCTCCAGGTGGCGGGCCAGGTAGGCCACCTGCTGTAGCAGGCGCGAGGGGGTTTGGCCCTGGCCCTCAACGGTCAGGGTCAGGGCGTCGGAAAGCTGCCAGTCGGCGGCGGCGATTTCGGCCAGGGGAGGCACATCCTCGGGTTGCACCAGCACTCGGTACTGCTCGGGGGTGACCTGGCCCCCCACCACCTGGTCGGCCCCACCGGGCAGCGCTTCAATCACCACCCCGTCGCCGCAGCGGGTAATCGGGTCGCGGCTAAAGGCCACCCCAGAAAACTGCCCCTGCACCTGCTGCTGCACAATCACCGCTAGCCCCCGCTCAGGCAGGCCCTGGCTTTGGCGATAGGCCCGCGCCCGCTGGGAGTTGTAGGACGAAAACACCCGCACGATCGCCGCCGCCAGCGTCGCCTGGTCGGTCACATTTAAAAACGACTGGTACACCCCCGCCGCCGAGGCGGTGCCGGTATCTTCGTCCTGGGCCGACGATCGCACCGCTAGGGGCTGGGTGGGGGAGGGTTCGGCGATCGCCAGCAGGGCCGTCGGGTCATCCCCCGCTGGCAGCACGTAGCCCCGAGGCACCGGGTACCCCCAGGCCCGCAGCTGGCCCAGGGTGGCGGCCTTATAGCCAAACTTGGCGGCATCCAGGGGTTGGTCAAGGGCTACGAGGCCGCGATCGCCGCGAAAAAACCGAAACATGGTGCGAGACTCCAAGCGCCCTTCGTCGTCGGGCAAATCTAAATCGTCGGGTAGCTTTTGATAGATCCAGGCGATCAGCGCGCTGAGGCAAGTCATGGCCAACACTAACGCCCCATCCCGGTGGCGCAGGGCGGTAATCAGGGGCAGCAGTACCAGCGATAGCAGCCGACCCTGGCGACGCTCCCGAAAGATCGTAAACCCCAACCCGCTGATCATAAACGTCAACAGCGCCGTACCCCAGTCGTAGGCCACAATGCCCCACACCACGTTGGTGGTACCCGCCCCCTGGGCAAACCAGTAGCGCCCCATCACCAAGCCAATCAGCGCCAGAATTTCCCACACCGGGTCAGTCGGGAAGTAGTATCGAGCCAGCAGCACCACCCCAATCCCCTTGGCGGCCTCCATCAGCACCGCCGCGATGCCCGCCACCTTACCCCCGTGGTAAAAGGCCGCCGACACACTCACATTGCCCGTGCCCACCCGCCGCAGCCGCTGGCCCGACAGCAGCCGAGTAGACCACCCGGTCAGGGGCAAACCGCCCACCACCGGAGCCAGCACAAAGATTAAAAAGGCACCCCAAACCTGGGTTAGGGTCATGGCCATTGATGTTAAGAGGCTACAAAAAAGGCTACAGAACGATAACGAAGCGGCGGGATCTAAGGTTTACGGTCCACGGTCTAAGGTCAGTTCGCCCCAAGACAATTCCTGCCTTGGGCAAATAACCCGCCCCCCACGGTAGAACTGTCCCTTGGTGGGTAATGTCCTGGAGTGAACATCATCCCAGGCTTTACGCTTCCCCTTAAACCTTACACCGTGAACCTTCAACCCCCTCTAAGAGGTTGTTTGAAAAGCCAAAGAGCATCTCAGGTTATGCCTAGGTCGTAGGCTAATGGCCTCAAAATCCAGCGTTTTTGTGGCCTCTTGGCAGCAAACTATACCTGGGACAACCCTTTTCAAACAACCTCTAATCCTCATAGGGGCTGACGTCGTACTGCACGTAGGGCTGCTGGGCGGGCGGCGGTAGGGGCTGCTTTTCGTAGTAGAAATAAGGATTTTGCGCCATGCGCACCGGATACATCAGCTGTTGAGGTGGCTGATAGGTGCGCCGCTGAATGTATATCAGCCACAGCGCAATCACAGTAAACGCGGTGCCACCGGCCAACAGCAGCAGCATAAACAGGCCCAAAATACCCCACAGCAGCATGGTCTGGGTTTCGTTGTTGCGCGGTATCGACTCAATCAGCCGCACCTGCTGAGAGGTCATCGACTCCACCGCCTCTTGATAGGTGTCGAGTTGTTCAAGCACGGCGTCGGTTTCAGACTGCTGACGCTCTAGCTGCGCCTTCAGGTCATCAGCTAAATTTTTCTGGGCGCGCAGTTCCTCTTGCAAACTGCTCACCAGATCCTGCTGCCGGGTCAGGTCGCGCTCAAACCGATCCTGCTGTTGCTCTTGGCCAGCCGTGGGCGGCGGCGGTATCGGCACGGTTTGAATATTTAGACTTTCGGCGCTGGGCGGTGGTGGCAGCACGGCAGGGGGGGTACCAGTGCCCGATCGCACTAGCAGGGTCAAAACGACCAGGGCTCCCCCGGCCGCACAGCAGGTAATTAAGATCGGTTTTTCCTTCATCAATCCCTGCAAAATTGAGGTCCTTCGGGGTGGTGGTGACTGGTCAGATTTTCAGGAACTGTTGGGAGCGGTGTCTAGACCACCCATAAACACTCTCCATAAACACTCCTAGGGATGGGAGTGGCGCTGGTGAACCCAGCCGTCAAATCCGCAGTGACATCCCCTGTGACACCCACAGGGATAGGGGGAGCGGGTTATGGAGTTTTCAGGGTCAAGCATCGGAAGCCCCAGAACAACTGGATCCTGTAAATGCTAAAGACTATTCAGCCGGAGCGGTGATTTTTCAGGATTTCTCATCAAATTATGATGCATCCGCTAGAAATTGGCACAACAAAAACCGAGCTTCAGCGAGGTTAACCCAATGGGTGGGCCATTCCTCGCCAAAACCCGGCGCTAGGACGATGATCAGTGACGATCGGTGACAGTGACGAAGGAGCCCGAGGAGAGAAACCCCCGAGGAGAGCAAGCTAGTTAAACGAGCACTCCACCGTAATTTTGAGGTTGCTCTCTGCGGTACCCCGCGTCACGTAAGGAACCCCTGCCTCTCCGCCGACCTTCAGGCCGAACTCCAGGGTGACTTTTTCGACATTGGCGGTAGACATATCTTTGAAGGCGTTCATGGTGTAGCTGGTGTAGGTGCGAATGGTGCCTTCAATCGCCTTAAAGCTCTGGGCAGCGTGGGCCGGGTTGGCCGTGCCCCAGGCCATTCCCTTGGCGGTGCGGGTGGTTTCACCGTAGGGGTCTGCGCCTTGGGAATTGGAGGCCGAGTCGGGGGCCACCACGTCGTCGGTGGCCTCCATGTAAATCTCAGTGCCATCCTCCAGGCGGATGGGAACCAGTTGGGTCATAGTGCACACTCCGATGGGTAAGATGCGTATCTAGATGTGTATCCAACCACTATCATTCCCGCCCCGGCCCAGGTCTGACCAGGGCAACCCTGGCCTGCTGTGACAATAGGTTTTCCGTACCCCAACCGATCCCACAATCCCATGAATTTTGTCTATAAGAAGAAAGGGAGTTTTGGCCGGGAGGGTGACGATGGCTGATTTAGTAACCGATCCTTACATCAGCAACGGCGAGTTTTTGTACCCGGCAGAAGATGCCCAGCAAATTCTCAGCATCGCCATTGCCCGCCAAACCGAATCGGGTGAGCTGTCCCGTGCTCAGCTGCTCGAGATTGCCGACGAGCTGGGCATCTCTGCCGACACCCTGGCCGAGGCCGAGCGCGAGTGGGATGTTAAAAAGTACGAAATTGCCGATCAACGACTGTTCGACAGCCAGCGCAAGCAGCGGTTTCGCCACAGTCTGGCCCAGTTTGTGATCTTTGGCGGCTTTGTGATGGGCTTTAACCTGCTGACCGGGGGCAGCATTACCTGGCTCGCCAATATTCTGCTTTACCTGGTGTTTGGCCCCTGGGGACTGAAGCTGAGTTGGGATGCCTGGCGCATCTACCGCCCCAATGAGTACAGCTATCGCAAAGAGTTTGAGCGCTGGCGACGCAAACAGCAAATGAAGCGAGCGGTGGGCGGTGCAATGCGGCGACTGCTGGGAACGTCGTGATTTTGGAATTTGGATTGGCGATTTTGGATTAGAGAGTTCCAGTTCAGGAGATTGCGGGGAGAGAAGATGCCCCATGTAGGGGCGCAGGGCCTGCGCCCTTCGGAGGGAGGAACATTCTTGGGTATTTTTGTTGCCAGAATTGTCCTAATTACTTATCCAAGCGTTTGACAGGCTAGGTATCAACTATGACAGGTGGGCATGGCTCTTGGCTGGGATAGAGCGCTGGACGCGATCGCGCACCCACCCAAACCAGTCCTCTAGCCCTGCGCCGGTCTTAGCGGACACAGCAAAGATCGCTACATCGGGGTTCATCTGCCGGACGTTAGCGGCGATCTGGTCGATGCTCACCTCCAGGTAGGGGGCCAGATCGATCTTGGTAATCAGCAGGCAGTCGGCCTCCTGGAACATAATCGGGTACTTGAGGGGCTTATCTTCCCCCTCGGTGAGGCTGAGCAGGGCAACTTTGGCATGCTCACCCACTTCAAACTCGGCAGGGCAGACCAGATTGCCCACGTTTTCGACCAACACCAGGTCGAGGGCCTGGGGATCGCAGGTGTGCTCCAGAGTGTGGAGTCCACCCGCGACCATCTTGGCGTCTAAATGGCACGATCGCCCGGTGTTAATGGCAATCACCGGCACGTCGTACTGGCGCAGGCGATCGGCATCGAGCTCAGTGGTCATGTCGCCCTCAATCACGGCGATCGCCAGCTCCCCGGACAGTCCGGCTAGGGTGCGCTCCAGCAGCGCCGTCTTACCCGCCCCAGGGCTGCTCATGATGTTTAGACAGGTGATGCCCCAGCGATCGAAGTGGGCGCGGTTGTGGTCAGCCCCCGTCTGGTTGACGTGGAGCAGATCTATGCCAAGGGCAGCGTCGAAGGTTTGGTGCATAGGACAACTTTAGATTTTGGATTAGGGATTTTAGGTTTTAGAGTGTGACTAGTCAGAATGACTGAGCTACTGCTCTACCACGATCTCTGCCTCTAAGAAAGCCAGCAAGTCTGTAATGCCTCTCTGTACAGAGGGTTGAACGTTGTCTTCGGCCTGATCGTGAACATGATGGGGAAAGTTGGGTAAATCTGGAAAGTGGGGAACGTTATCCCAACGCTTGCGGAGTATTTTCTGAGTGCGATCCATCCATTGGTAACGGTAGCGGTCTGGCTGGGGTTGGTCGCCGATGATGACGAAGTATTCTGCGATTTCGAGAAAATCAGCGTTTGTCAGCGCGACCCGAGCCCGAAAGTAACCTCTGTCGTTCAGATCTTTTTCCTCAACAATTGAGAAAGTCTCAACCACAGGACTGGCAATGAGTCTGAATTTGATTTCGGTAAGATATTGCTGGGCATCCATTAGCTACCGATAGATTGCAAAACACCGAGTCGCGTTTGAACCGATTGCCACAGGTCGTAGAAGACGCTCCACTCGACAAAATCCATGCTGTCGCCCAGCTCTCCAGAGTTGAACTGTTGGTAGAAAGTGTCTGAAGTCATCTGGTATTGGGTTTCATAGGCTTGAAGCTTGGCCTGAAGGTCTAAGGCCTGTTGAAGGGCTTGGCTACGCTCTAACTCGATGATTTTGGCCAGAGAACGCTCCATCATATCGCTGTGATAGCCCCTTTGATAGAGGGCGTTGAGCACCTGCAACTGATCTAAGAAACGATTTTGAGAGGTCATGGCTGGTGGCCTATTGCCTTTATCTAAATCTCAGTGTATTCCAGACCTACGGCAGGGGTGTTGGGCTAGTCGCCTCCGCATACTCTACCCGATCAATCTTCAGCTCCCGCCCCGAGCGAATGTCGCCCATGGGCGACTGACAGGTAGGACAGGCATATTGCAAACCAATTTGAGGCCGATACTCGCTCTGGCAGTTGTGGCAGTAGGCAATCAGCGGCGTTTCACTGATGACCAATTCAGCCCCATCGAGAAATGTGCCCTTAGTTTGCACCTCAAAGGCAAATTGCAGGCCTACCGGCTCTACGCAGGTAAACTGGCCCACGGTGAGGTGAACTTTTTCGATCGCAGGCCTTCCCGGCTGCGCCTCCCACCAGTCGCGCACGGTGAGAATCAGGGCCTTGGTCATGTCGGTCTCGTGCATGGTGGGGGTCTACTGCCACGGCTCGTCGACGTTCATATTGGCCTCAGGGTGGATATAGCTGGGCGGCTCGTGCCGGGGCAGCTGACCCGACTTAACCAGGTGGGCCATGGTGTCGCAGATCACGCGGGTGGCCATCAGCGCCGTCATGTCGCTGACATCGTAGGGGGGCGAGACTTCGACCACCTCGATGCCGCAGACGGTGGTCTCTTGCACAATGCGTTTGAGCAGGTAGAGGGCCTCGCGGGGGAGCAGGCCGCCGGGCTCGGGCCAGCCGGTGCCGGGGACAAAGCCCGCGTCGATGCAGTCGATGTCAAAGCTAATCCACACGCAGTCGGTGCCGTCGGTGGCGCGCTGAATGGCAAAGTCGGCGGCAGCATCGAGGCCCATCTCGGTAATGTCGGTAACGGTGAGAATGTTGGTGGCCCGCTCACGGCACACCTTGACCCCCTGGCGAGGCACCTGCCAGCCGCCAATGCCCAGCTGCACCAGGTTTTGGGCCGGGGCGTTGGCCATGTTGGTGGCGTGGAACCAGGGGCAGGTGTGCATGCGCTCATCCAGGTCAGTTTCCTGGGTATCGACGTGGCGATCGAAATGGATGATGCCGACTTTTTTGTCGCCCAGGTGGCGGCAAATGCCCCGCACCGTGGGGAAACCGATGGAGTGGTCGCCCCCCAGCAAAATCGGGAAGGCCCCCGAGGCAAAGACGTGGGCGACCCCCTTAGAAATTTGGTCGAAGGATTTTTCGTTGTTGGCCGGGATGGTGAACACATCCCCCACGTCGCAGAGGGTGATGCTTTCGCGCAGGTCGATCCCTAGCTCAAAGTTGTAGGGGGTGTAGAGGGCCGAAATCCGGCGAATGCCCTGGGGGCCAAAGCGGGTACCGGGGCGATAGGTGGTACCTGAGTCGTGGGGAATACCGACGATCGCCACATCGTACTCACCCACCCGGCGCACATCTTCCACGTAGGGGGCCTTCATGAAGGTGTTGATGCCCGCATAGTGGGGCAACTCGCCACGGGAAAAGGTGGGGATGGTGCGATCGCGAATGCTGTCGGCGGCCTCTAGGCCATACTCCAACCCCTGGGATACCTCCTGTTGCCAGCCAGTCAGGGGCAGGCGAGCTTCCATCTCCAGGGCGCGCTGGGCCTCGGAAGAGGTCGAACCGGGGCTTTGAAATACCGGGTCATTGACTGGATCGGGGGTCATAGAAAAGCCTCACAGGGTTGCACTGAGCCATACAATAAAACGCGATGCCAGGGCCAGGTACAGCAAAGCCCAGGAAAATTAAACGAAGTTGAATCTCTCAACCTCCCAAATCCTCCCGGGCTTTTGTCCCGCCGTGTAGCTAGCGTTCGCAACGCCGGGGCGTTGGTCAAAAATCACTAACCTGCCTCTCTCGGACCAGTCATTTGGCCAAACCAGCCAAACCGGAACCCTAGAGGCATTGTATGTTTTGTCTGCCTGCCCATAGGTGTGAGCAGAACAGGTGTATGCAGACAATGTACGCCCAGGCCCCCATTTGGTCAAGGCTCCAGGTCAGGGGCCGCTGAATTTCCCCGGGGGCGAAACAGGTGGGTATGGTCGGGGTTGTACAGGCGAGACCTCACCTTCTGCCCCCGCAGGGCCGGGCTGATCACGTACAGCGTGGTGCGAATCAGGTCTTTCTCGCGGGTGGTTTTCGCCATATCCGCCAGCGGCACCAGCCAGAGCTGCTCATCGGGCCAGCCCAAGCGAAAGCAAATCGCCACCGGGGTATCGGGCTCGTAGTGCCGCATCAGCTGCGCCTGGGACTCTTCCACATGGCGAGCGCTGAGGTAGAGGCAGAGACTGGTTTTGTGGGCCGCCAGGGAGGCCAGGTCTTCCAGCTCGGGCACCTGGGTGCGGCCACTAATGCGGGTCAGAATGATCGACTGCACCAGCCCCGGAATGGTGAGTTCGGCATTGAGTTTGGCCGCCGCCGCCTGGTAGGCGCTAATGCCCGGCACCACCTCAAAGGGCACCTCCGCCTCCACCAGAGCCTGGATTTGCTCGTGAATGGCGCTGTACAGGCTCGGGTCCCCCGACTGGAGGCGAATCACCGACTTACCCGCCCGCACCCGCTCCACCATCAGCGGCACAATCCTCTCCAGGGTCAGGGTGGCGGTGCCAATTCGCTCAGCCTCGGGGCGAGTCCAGGCCAAAATCTGCTCGGGCACCAGGGAATTGGCGTAGAGAATCACATCCGCCTGGCTCAGCAACCGCTGGGCCTTCACGGTCAACAGCTCTGGGTCGCCTGGTCCGGCCCCGACAATGTAGACCCCCGGTGCTAGGGCAGTGCCCAAAGGGGAAGCTTCAGCAGGAAAATCTTGGATTCTAAGGGATGTCACGGGAC
>JAIXUR010000042.1 GCA_027483425.1 Cyanobacteriota bacterium
CCTCCTTACCCACTCCCTCACCCACTCCCCCAACCCCCAGCCGCTTCACCGACCTCGGCAACCACTGGGCCACCGCCTACATCGAGGCTCTAGCCGATCGCGGTCTGGTCAAGGGCTACAGCGACGGCACCTACCGACCCCAGGAGCCCATTAACCGGGCCCAGTTTGCCGCCCTGGTGGCCAGCAGCTACGGCTACCTTGCCCCGGTGCGGGGAAAAGTCGCCTTTGTGGATGTGCCAGCCACCTACTGGGCAGCTAGCGCCATTGACCAGGCCCAGCGTTCCGGCTTTTTGGGCGGTTACCCCGACCAAACCTTTCGCCCCGACCAGGGGATGGGGCGGGTGCAGGCCATCGTGGCGGTGGCCACCGGGCTGAAGTTGCCCTCGGCCTCGGCCAGCGGGCTGGGCATTTACCGCGATCGCGCCCAAATTCCCAGCTATGCCATCAACGGCATAGCGGCGGCTACCCAGGCGGCGCTCGTCATTAACTACCCCGATCCAGCCCTGCTGCGCCCCCTAGAAACCACGACCCGGGCCGAGGTCGCGGTGCTGATCTACCAGGGTCTGGTCGCCCAGCAAAAAGCCCCCCGCTTGACCACGGGGACACCGCTGCCGCCGCCTACCACTTTCGCCGCCGCCCAGGGATCGTTCCCCGATATTCAGACCCACTGGGCGCTAGATTTCATTCAAGGGCTCCATGGCCTGGGGCTGGTGCAGGGCGATGATGCGGGCAACTTTAACCCCAACCAGCCCATGGGCCGGGCCCAGTTTGCCGCCCTGGTCAGTCGTGCCTTTGCGCCCCCCCCGCGCCGCGCCGCCCAAATCTTTAGTGATGTGCCGTCCAATTACTGGGGGGCCAGCGCCATCCAGGTCGCCTACCGGGGCATGTTTCTCTCGGGCTTTCCGGACCAGACCTTTGGGCCTGAGAATTCGCTGCTGCGGGCCCAGGTGTGGGTGGCGTTGATCTCAGGACTAGCGCTGCTGCCCAACCAACTGGGCAACCGCGCCCTGCTGGATCGATACCGCGATCGCACCACCATTCCTGACTATGCCGTCGATGCCACCGCCAAGGCCACCCAGCTGGGCTTTGTGGTCAACGTGCCCGATATTGCGATGCTCAACCCCAACCGAGTGGCTAGCCGCGCCGATGTCTGTGCTGCCGTATACCAGGCGCTGGTGCTGCAAAAACGGGTGTCTCCCATCGACAACCCCTTCATCGTGCGACCCTGAGAGACTGGCCGCAGGCCAGCCCTGATTCGAGGTTTCCCTTCGACCAGCCCAACAGACCTCCGATACTCCATAGGTTTTGACATTCTTAAACTAAAATTAAAACGTGCCTTAGGTCACACTCTGCGATCGCCCAATTTGATCTCATAGACTCATTCCCCCATCACTTGACCCAGGATCGATCACCATGGATACCCCTTCTCCCGTAGACGTTGCCGTATCCACTGCCCTTGCCAAAGACCGTAACGCCAACGACATTGAGAGCCTGAAGCGGGCGTTTCTGAACAATTTGTTCTACGTGCAGGGCAAGCCGGTATCCCTGGCCACCCAGCACGACTACTACATGGCGCTGGCCTATCTGGTTCGCGATCGCATGCTGCACCGCTGGAATGGCACCGCCGAAAGCTATACCCAGCACCGGGCCCGCACCGTCTGCTATCTGTCGGCAGAGTTTCTCATGGGGCCGCACCTGGGCAACAACCTGATCAACATGGGCATCTACGACGCGGTGAAGCAGGCCATGGCTGAACTGGGCCTGAACTTTGATGACCTGCTAGCCCAGGAAGTAGAGCCGGGACTGGGCAACGGGGGGCTAGGCCGTTTGGCAGCCTGCTATCTAGATTCCCTAGCGTCCCTAGAGGTCCCTTCGGTGGGCTACGGCATTCGCTACGAGTTTGGCATTTTTGAGCAAGACCTGCGCGACGGCTGGCAGGTGGAGCGCACCGACAAGTGGCTGCGCTACGGCAACCCCTGGGAGGTGGTGCGCCCCGAGTGGTCAGTTGAGGTCAAGTTTGGCGGCTACACCGAAACCCACACCGACGACCAGGGCCACTACCGGGTGCGCTGGGCGGCGGGCCGCAAAGTGCTCGGCGTTCCCTACGACACGCCGATTTTGGGCTACCAGGTCAACAACGCCAACACCCTGCGCCTGTGGAAGGCTGAAGCGATCGAGTCGTTCGACTTTGCGATATTTAACCAGGGCAACTACTACGGTGCGGTGGAGGAAAAAGTCGCCTCCGAAAACCTCTCTAAGGTGCTCTACCCCAACGATGAAACCCAGGCTGGCAAACAGCTGCGTCTAGAGCAACAGTTTTTCTTTGTCTCCTGCTCACTCCAGGATATGTTCCGCATTTTGGCCGGGCAGAACCTGCCGGTAGAAAAATTCCACGAGAAGTTTGCCATTCAGCTGAACGATACCCACCCGGCGATCGCCGCTGCCGAGCTGATGCGCCTGCTGCTCGACGAGTACAGCTTAGACTGGGGCCTGGCCTGGGAAATTACCCAAAAGACCCTGGCCTATACCAACCACACCCTGCTGCCCGAAGCCCTCGAAAAGTGGCCGGTCAGCCTGTTTGGTCAGCTGCTGCCCCGCCACCTCGAAATCATCTACGAGATCAACAACCGCTTCCTCGACCTGGTGCGGATGAAGTTTCCGAAGGATGCCGCCCGCCTGGCCCGCATGTCGCTGATTGACGAAAGCGGCGATCGCTACGTCCGCATGGCCAACCTGGCCTGCGTCAGCAGCCACACGATCAACGGTGTCGCCGCCCTCCACAGCGAGTTGCTGAAAGAAACCGTGCTGCGTGACTTCTACGAACTCTTCCCCGAAAAGTTCTGCAACAAGACCAACGGCGTGACCCCGCGCCGCTGGATGGTGCTCAGCAACCCTCGCCTGAGTACCCTGATTACCAGCCGCATCGGCGATCGCTGGATTAAGCATCTAGACGAACTCAAGCAGATCGAGCCCCTGGCTGACGATGCTGGATTTAGAGACGAGTGGCGCAGCATTAAGCAGGCCATCAAGCGCGACCTGTCCAGCCGGATCCACGATCAGTTTGGTATTTTGGTTGACCCGGCCTCCCTGTTCGACGTCCAGGTCAAGCGCATTCATGAGTACAAGCGTCAGCACCTTAACGCCCTGCACATCGTCACACTCTACAGCCAGCTGAAGCAAAATCCTAACCTGGATATCACCCCCCGCACCTTTATTTTTAGCGGCAAGGCGGCCCCTGGCTACCACATGGCCAAACTGATGATTAAGCTGATCACGGCTGTGGGCGACATGGTCAACAAAGACCCTGACCTGCGCAATCAGATCAAGGTGATCTTTCTGCCCAACTACAACGTCACCAACAGCCAGCGGATCTACCCGGCGTCGGATTTGTCGGAGCAAATTTCTACCGCCGGGTTCGAGGCCTCGGGCACCGGTAACATGAAGTTTGCCATGAACGGAGCGCTCACCATTGGCACCCTCGACGGCGCCAATGTGGAAATTCGCGATGCCGTCGGGGCCGAGAATTTCTTCCTGTTTGGCCTGACGGCTGACGAGGTGGTCGCCCTCAAGGCCGAGGGCTATACCCCCTACAGCTACTACCAGCGCAACCCCATGCTCAAGGATGCCATCGACCTGATTGGCTCCGGCCACTTCTCCCACGGAGATTCCAGCTTATTTAAACCCCTGCTCGATAAGCTGCTATATCAGGATCCCTTTATGCTGTTGGCCGACTACCAGGCCTATATTGACTGTCAGCAGCAGGTGAGCCAGGCCTACAGCGAGACCGATAGCTGGACCCGCATGGCGATTCTGAATTCGGTGCGGATGGGGGGCTTTTCGAGCGATCGCTCGATCAGCGAGTATTGCAGCGAGATCTGGAAGGTATCGCCCTTTCCGGTGGGTCTGGTGGACTATGGGGAAATTGGGAATGACTCCAGTGGCAAGCTGACCTGTAAGCTGAGTTAATCTCACCTGACGGCTGACACTTGCCTGACGGGGGCGGGGCTCGGGGCGTGGGTTACGGCCTGCGGAGGGGAGGGGTTGGTAGCTGAGATGGCTGGGGCCTAACCCACGCTACGGGGTGGTGCTTTCAATCTGACACTTGTCTGACGGGGGCGGGGATCAG
>JAIXUR010000080.1 GCA_027483425.1 Cyanobacteriota bacterium
GACTCAGCTGGGAGTATCGAAGTTGCTCATGGTGAGATGCAAGCTACTTTTTGTAGCCTAGGATGCGTTTTCCTATACTTTAAGGAGTGGCAAACCGTCACCGGGTTTCCTTTAACGCCTGCTAGGGAGGCACTACCATGACCGTACTTAAAGTCTGGACAACGCGCAAACTCACTGCATTGGGTATCTGGCTGGCCAGTGCCTTTGGCTTTGGGGCTAGCGCTGCTCAGTCCGCTGCTAGGGGCGACACCTGGACCCCCGCAACCCTAACCCGCTTTGGCCTAGAGATGACGAAAGGGTTTGGCCCAGGCCTATAGCGTGACTCGCGCGTAAGTCTTCCGTGACCTGGCCCCGGCCTCCTTTTTAGGGGGCTTTTTTGTGGGCGATCGCCTCTCCCAGGGCCTTGAGCACGTCTAAAAAAGCGTAGATCGGCGGGGTGTGCTGGGCATCGGCCAACACCGCCGCCCCAATCACCCGAACCAGCGGATCGGGGAGGTCAAACACCTGCACCTGGGATGGAATCGGCTCGGCCGCCAAACGGGGCAAAATGGTGGCCCCTAACCCCTGGGCCACCAGGTTCACAATGGTGGTATCGGTTTCAATCTCAGAGACCACGTTGAGCCGGTAGCCGTGGGCCTGGACGTGATCGTACACAGCGCGCATCATAATGCGATCGGCGGGGGGCATAATCAGCGGGTGTTGGGCCAGTTCGGCCCAGGTCAGGGTTGCCCCGGTGGGCCTAAAGGCAGGGGGAAACAGGGCCACGTAGGCGTTTTCCAGGATTTCCCAGGTGTCGAACTCGTCTCCGGCCGGCAGCAGGGTAAAGCCAATGTCGGCCCGGCCATCCCGGAGGGCCCGTTCGACCTGGCGGTAGTTGTCGTGCTCGCTGAGGTTGACGACGATATCGGGGTAATGCTGCTTGAACTGGGCGATCGCATCGGGCAGCAGGTGAATGGCAATGCTGCGAAAGGAGGCAATGCGAACCTGGCCTCTCTTCAGACCGCGGGCGAGGTCGGCCTCTAGGGCAATGGCCTCGGCCTGGTGCAGAATGGTGCGGGCGTGGCTGACAATGCGATCGCCCACCGGAGTCAACCTTGCCCCGTGCCGTCCACGGAAAAACAGCATCACCCCCAGGTGCTCCTCCAGGGCCGAAATGCTGTGGCTCACCGCCGATTGCGACATGTCTAGGTATAGGGCCGCCTCGCTGAAGGTTTCTTGCTCGGCCACGGCCACTAAAATACGGAGCTGAGACAGCTTCATCTGGTTCTGATGGTTGTCTTTCATCCCCGCCTAGATCTAGAAAAAGGTGCTTCTCTATGACACTACCGCAGGGTGATGGCCGAAAACGCTCAGGGGCGACATCCATCAGTCACCATCGTTGGCCTCGGTGTCAAACCACAGATCGGCGTCTAGCTCCACGGGGCTGGACAATTCGGGTCGAACTGATCCTAGAAGACGGTCGCCCCCTGTACCTCCAGGCCAAGCTCATTCACAGCTTTGGCCCAGCGCCCAGCTATTTACAAGCCGTCGCCTAGGGGTAAACAGTGATATCCTGGGCAAATTCTTGCTTGGGTGCGATCGCGTTGTCCTGTCCTCTCAACCGCTGAGGCCTAAAGATCATGACAACTTCGCTATGGGTTCTATTGGCCCTGGCCGTGGGAGTTGGGGCGATCGCCCTAACGGTGCTGCACATGATGGCCTTAATTTGGCAGGTGTCAGAACAGGATGATCGCCCCTGGGAAGACTCCGCTCTGGATCAGCGCGCATCTCGCCCTGGTGTGACGCTTGCCAAAACTAACAAATGCGCTCAGGCCGCCGGTAGTTCGGACTCTAGCCCAGCGATGTAGCCATCAATGGAGTGGTCGTTAATGCGGCGGCTAATCACCTGCCAGGTCCAGCGCGAGCCCAGCTGAAAGGCCTTGTCCACATGGTCAAACCCCTGCCAGGTGCGGGGTACGCGGGTAACCACATCCCAGCCGTAGATAAAGCGGTAGCTGTTGGGAATGCGACCATTGTAGGAGGCCACCATGGCGGCATTGCCCACCCGAGGAGAGCCAAAGGTGTAGACCTCAAACCTGAGGTCGCGCTTTTGGCCCAGGTTGTACTGAATATCCAGGGCGGCAATGGTGGCCAGGGCCCCCCCGAGGCTGTGGCCCGTGACGATCACCTGCTGCCCCACAAACCTATCCATGGCGTCGAGCAGGGCTTTGCGCACGGCAAAGTAGGCCATCATCATGCCGCGATGAAATTGTACGGCGGAGTTACCGTCGCCGTAGGGGTAAATTTGCTGGCGAAACTGAAAGTTGTTGATCCAGTCGATGGATTTGTCAGAGCCCCGAAAGACAATGTAGAGGCGATCGCTCGTTAGCTCGTTCAAAATCGCCGCCTGGGTATCGGTAAAGCCACTGTCCTGGCTTTCCACAAAGGTCGGCTCAATATCGGGGTAGTCTGAAAATTTCAGCCCGCTAAAGTCGCGATAGATTTCTTTGCACAAACGGGCGCATTTGAGCGCAACGGCATAGTCAACCATGGGGAGTCCTCCCGAACAACCAGTAGGGGTATCCCTGGACTAACCGAGCCAGGTGAAACAGGCTGCGGTTAACCTAGGGCGCAGGCACCGACCACCAGGCCAGAGCGTAGGGCTGGGTGGGTTCGTCATTCACCTGCTGCTGATAGATAACTCTCAGTTTGTACCGACCCGTTTCCGGAATTTGATAAAAAATGTGTTCTACACTGTCGACTTTACTCACCGACGACCACACACTCTGGGAAATGTCGTCGGTGTCGGCGGGCATCAGGTACAGATCCATATCGTTGAGGCCCTGGTCGGTAAAGCCCTCGCCCAGGTCGTAGAGGCCGTTGCCGTTGGCATCCACCAGATCCACCACCCGCTCCCAGGCTAGGGTCGCCGCCAAAAAGCTACCGGCCTGGAGGGGCGCTTCAAAGGCGTAGTCGTGGATGGCCTGGTCGGTGTCGGGCTGGGCCAGATCGGCGTAGTTCCAACCAATGGCGGGAATGGCCTGGCCAGGGCCAAAGGCACCGGGCACCAGCTGCTGGTAAGCACGGAAGGCATTCAGATGGCCCGTGCCCAGGTCACTGTTGAGGGGAATGGCGCGATCGCGGTAGGCATCCGACTCCAGCCAGGATTGATTGCGGCTGTCAACCAGGGTGCGAGTCATGCCCAGGCGCAGGCCATC
>JAIXUR010000445.1 GCA_027483425.1 Cyanobacteriota bacterium
CCCTGCTGGTGAATGGCGCGGGTCTTCTCAAACAGCTCATCTTCGCTCAGCTGCCAGCGGTTGAGAGCCTTTTTGAGGTCAGCCTGAATGTCGCGGGCACCGGGGAAGCCCTCGTAGCGGGTGATCAACCGAGCCAGTTCGGCCAGGTTATAGTCGGTGGCTTCGCCAGCTAAAATCTGGCTCACCACCTGGCGATCGGTTTTGTACTGGGGATGTTGCTGGTCTTTGATGATGTCAGCCATGGTTGATCGCTCAGGGGCTCAGAACAGTAGCAGCGCTGGCGGGGGCCAAGAACTCAGGCACCGCCGATTCGATGAGGCCACCGCCGAGCACCCGATCGCCGTCGTACCACACCGCCGCCTGGCCGGGGGTGACGCCAAACTGGGGCTGATCGAAGACAATGCGAACCCGGTCGCCCGCGCCATCACCAGCGGGCAGGGGCACCAGGGTGGCCCCCACCGCCCCACTGCGGTAGCGAATCTGCACCGAGACCGCCATCGGCTCCTGGGGCGCGGCGATCGACACCCAGTTCACCCGCTGCACGGTGCAGTCGGGCCAGTGGGCATCGCTGCGATCGGCCACGATCACCTGGTTGCGGGCCATGTCAAAGCCCACCACGTAGAGCGGGTTGGCGGCGGCAATGCCCAGGCCCTTGCGCTGGCCAATGGTGTAGTGGTGAGTGCCACTGTGCTGGCCCAAAATTCGGCCCTCGGTATCGACAATATCGCCGGGCTTGGGGGCCAGGTATTTGTCTAAAAAGGTCTGCATCGAGCCGTGGTGCTCAATCAGGCAGAGATCTTGGCTGTCGGGCTTTTCGGCGGTGTGCAGGCCCAGCTCGGCGGCCAGGCGGCGGGTTTCGGTTTTGGTCTGGTGACCCAGGGGAAAATCGCAGGCGGCCAACAGTTCTTGGGTGAGATCGTAGAGAAAGTAGGACTGGTCTTTGGTCGGATCCACGGCGCGGCGCAGCTCGTAGCGCCCAGTATCAGGATCTTGGGTAATGCGGGCATAGTGTCCGGTGGCGATGCGATCGCACCCCAATTCGGCTTTGGCGTACTCCAGCATCGGCCCAAACTTCACCGCTCGGTTGCACTGGGAACAGGGCAGCGGGGTCATGCCGCTGCCGTAGCCCGTGACCAAATAATCGACGATCTCCCGCTGAAATACCTCGCGGCTATCGACAATGTGGTGGGGAATGCCCAGATCCTCGCAGAGCTTAGCGGCATCCACCATGCCCTCGGAGCAGCACTGACCCTTGCCCTTCATCAGCCACAGGGTAATGCCCACCACGTCGTAGCCCTGCTGGTGCAGGGTGGCCGCCGCCACCGAACTGTCTACGCCGCCAGAGAGACCGACTACAATCCTTTCCATGGCTAAAATGCTGCGCCTAAACCGCCAGTAAAAGACCATCTACCGCGATCGCATCCCCATACCGAGGATTGATCCAGCTTTTTATTCTAGCTCACGGCCTTTGGCACCATCGCGATCGCAGACAACCCTGGTCAGGCCAGTTCAGGCGAATCCGTGCTACGGGGCTCTAAAGCCAGCCCCTGAATCTCATCACCACTTGTCAGGTCAAGGCGGCCCTAGGGGAACAATCTAAACCGTAACCTACAGTAGCTGAGGCTGTGATGCCCCGGTGCGCGGAGGTAGGCCAGGGAGCAAACTCAATTGATGGGCGAATCCTAGGCTTTCCAGAAAGCGTCTGAAAAAACCTGAACTATACTAGGTTTCACGTCTACCAACCCCTTCGACACCGCAAGAGGAGTCAACAGTGACAAATCATAAGATTTTGGTCATCGATGATAGCCGGGTCATCCGCATGCGCGTGCGCGACATGCTGCCCCAGGGCAACTTCGAAATCATTGAGGCCCAAGACGGCGTAGAAGGCATGGATGCCATTCTCAGTCAGCGCCCCAACCTGATCATGCTTGACTTTTTGCTACCTCGCATGAGCGGCTGGGAGGTCTTCCAAGAAATTCAGGCCAATCCCGAGCTTCAGAACATCCCCCTGGTGCTGATGTCGGGCCGAAAGGAAGAAGTCACCGAAAAAATGACCGAACCCTTCGAGTACTTCGAGTTTATTCAAAAGCCCTTTGAGCAAAAAGAGCTGATCGAGGCCATCAAAGCGGCCATGGTCAAAGCCCGCAAGCCCCGGCGCACCGCCATGACCACGGCAGGAGGGGCCTCAACCGTGGCCGCCACGGGCGACATCAGCGCCGCCGAGTTTCAACAGCTCCAAGCCCAGGTGCAGCAGCTCCAGGGCGAGGTAGCTCAGCTCAAGGGTCAGTTGGCCAAGGTGCTGGCCTTTATCAAGCAAAAGCTGAAGTAAGACACCGCCTGTCTGTCAACACCTCCGAAATCCGGTAGGGCTGTGCACGGCCCTACCGGATTTCGCGTTCGATGGGGGGCTGAGGGGCTGTCTCGGCGTGGCCGTTCGTGTCTGCACCTGCGCCCATGGTGGTAAACACCTGCTGGGGTACCCCAATGGCAATGCCAGCCTGGTCAAAGGCAAGGCGCAGGCGGCGGCGAAATTCGCGGGCCACCAAAAACTGCTTGAGGGGCCGGGTGCGAATCCAGATCAAAATGGTGAGTCCGGCATGGGTCATGGCCTCAACCCCCAGCATCTCCACGGGGTTGAGAATGGCATAGCGCCACTCGGGATCCGTGGCCATGGTGTTGGCCGTCTCGTGGACCACCCGCAGCGCCTGGTCCACGTCGGTGCCGTAGGCAACATCGATTTTGAGGTTGGCCC
>JAIXUR010000408.1 GCA_027483425.1 Cyanobacteriota bacterium
CTACTCGACGCTGCGCATTCCAGAAATCTGGCGGTTTGATGGTGCAAGCCTGACAATTTACACTCTGCAAGGTGAAAGCTACGTCCTCAGTCCAGCTAGCCCTGCCCTGCCACCGCTAACCGCCAGTGATATTGAGCGCTTTCTACACCTGCAACCCACAACGGGTGAAAATAGCTTACTCAGACAATTTCGACAGTGGCTAGCAAGCCAGACGATTTAGGCACCCAACTCTGGCTCTGCATGGACGCCCAGGAGCAGCCTTTTGGGATCTCCTTTGGCCCTGTAGGTGGCGAGCAGTGCATAGGGGAAACCAAAGACGGCACCCAATAGCAGACACAGCAGGCCAAGGATGATCCCTGTGGGGGTCGCCCCCTCGCGCCACGCCACCCAGATGCCCAGCAGGCCGGCATGGAGCATGAGATCGGTATTGATCTGCGATCGCCAGTCAAGCTTGAGCAGGTCGCCAAAGAAGACGGCTGGAAAATTGATGCCTACGGAGAGTGTGGCATACAGGGTCACCGCAACGATGGCCAGTATGGCTGTCAAGAGAAAAGCGCGTAGTAATTGCATGGTGTGGTTACTCCTGGTAGAAACGGCATTGTCAATATTGTGCTGGCGGGAGATAATCAGAGCAATTACCTCCCAGGTAATCAAGGTCATTGTTGTTTGAGTGGTGTCATGCAGCAGCGGGCGATCAACCATCAACCCACCCCCTTTGGGGCGCTGCTGAAGCAGTGGCGAGAGCACCGCAGTCTTAGTCAGCTAGATCTCGCCCTCACTAGCCAAGTCTCCCAACGTCACATCAGTTTTCTAGAATCGGGGCGAGCCCAGCCCAGCCAGGAGATGGTGTTGCAGTTGGCAACTGGTTTAGATATGACGCTGAGGCATCAAAATCTGATGCTGAGTGCGGCTGGCTTTGCGCCCATTCATACCGAGACCGATCTGTCTGCTCCTGAAATGGCCTCGATTTGCAAGGCGATCGATTTTATCCTGCGTCAGCAAGAACCGTATCCTGCGATCGTTGTCGATCGCTACTGGAACTTGCTGCGGGCTAACCAAGGGGCTACCCGACTGCTCAATACATTTATTGATCCTGACCAGTTGCAAACCCTCTTCTGTGTTGATGGCAAGATCAATTTGATGCGAGTTACGTTTGATCCGCAGGGGTTGCGCCCCTTCATTGCGAATTGGGAGGTCTGTGTTGGGCATTTACTGCAGCGGGTGCATCGTGAGGCAAATTCATCCCTGGAGAGTGAACAGTCTAAGGCGTTGTTTAATGAGCTGATCAGTTACCCTGGGGTGCTCGATTTCTGGAAAACCTTGAATCGATCTACACAGCATGATTTAGTGCTTGGCCTTCACCTCAAGAAAGATGATCTGAATTTACGATTCTTCTCGACGATCGCCACCCTAGGCACTCCCAATGACATCACCCTACAAGAGATCAGAATTGAATGTCTATTCCCAGCAGACGAGGTGACTGATCACATCTGGAACCTGGTCTAAAACCTGAGTGAAAAAGGATTTTTTGCTCTGCCTTTTATACTAGGCCCAAATCCGGATGCTTTCAATGACTAAAATTGCGGCCCATACTAGGATACTTAGCCCAGCGGCAGCGGCAGCAATATCTTTAGTGACGCGAATATGCTCGTTCTGCTGAGGCTCGACAAAATCGCATAGGACTTCGATCGCACTGTTAAACAATTCAGAGATCAGCATTAGCCCCATGGCTAATAAAATTAAGCTGACATCTACCCATTGGCGAAAAAAGAAGGCACCGCCCAGAACAGGTATAGATAAAACTACCTTGTAAGCCACACTGAAGTCAGTAACTACCGCAACATATAGCCCTGATAAGATGACTTTTAATTTTCGAGTTGGGTTATAACCCGGTGTACGAAACTTTTTAAACATGGTTGAATTATCCTTGAGAGGCTGAGAGAGGTTGAACTGATGAGCGACTGTCAAAACCTTTAAATGGGTACTAGTAGATTCAGTCCGTCCGTCTCAAGTGAATTATTAGACGGCTTTCTCCTGGGCTGATTGCAAAACATAGAACGTATAACCATAGGAGTCGCTAAATTTTTCAAACAGCCTTATCTCTTCTTCAGTTTCACGAATCACTAATTGATTACTTGGGGTGATTTCGATTTGCTGCATTCGCTCACGGAGAGGGGCATAATAATTGGCCCACCAGGCTTGACTCGGTAGCCGATGTATAGAAAGTACGTTGAAGCCGGACTTATTAGCCCGAGCGATGTTCTCAGCCTCAGTCCCCATCATTGGATAGGCGTTTTGCCAATAGGCGATCGCAGCCTCTGGCGGATGATCAGTAAACCAACTCAGTTCTGATATGACAGCAATGCCGCTATTCGCAAGCAGAGGTCGCCAGATTTTAAGAGCCTGCTCAAACCCAAGATTATAAGCAGCCCCCTCAGACCAAAGCAGGTCAACCGAACCCAACGACCAATCGAGCTGAGCCATGTCCCCATGAATCGGAATGATGAGATGGTCAAGACCAAGCTGGTTGGCGCGAGCTTTGAGTTCGCCGATAAAAACAGGTGAGGAATCTACTGCTCTGACCGGGCTTTGGTAGTGTTGTGCAAGCAGCAGCGCACCAGCACCGCTTCCACAGCCTAGATCAGCTATTTGCGGCCTAGGAGACAAACTAGCAAGATTGTTCAAAATATGGCGTGAGAAGTCGGCGTCACCTGGCCCTTTACGGTCAAGTCCACGGTGTAAATTAGTCAAAGTGGCAATGTACTCAGTTTGAGTGTCTGGGCTCATAGGGATTTTTGATAGGCCTAATACCAAGAGGTTCTTGCCGCTGGGATAACCTTTTTCAAACAACCTCTGAGTCTAGTTTACGCGATCGCTGTTTCAGCTTTGGCCAGTGCGACAACCCTAGGGGTGAACGAGGTGGCGATGGTCTCATACCAAATCCGAGTCGCACAGCCCCGATGCCTAATAGGCCAAACCGTAGGGGCGTAGGCGTAGCCAAGCCAATGGCTTTATGCGATTCGGCCGATTGAAGCGGGGATAACCAAACAGGATTTAGTATCAGTGTGGCCGGGGCGATCGCACCGATTCCCAAGGGCAGGCCCCTATTACCCACGACCAACAACAAAAAACGCCCCAGAATTCTGGGGCGTTTACGTTCATTCGACCGTTTTACAGACAGGGTGAGGCGATCGCCCCGCCCGGCATCACCTAACCGGCGATGACAGGAGCCTGTAGCGCTACGGGAGTAAACTCACCGGCAGAGGCCAAGTCGAGGGGGAAGTTGTGAGCATTGCGCTCGTGCATCACTTCCATACCCAGGTTGGCCCGGTTGATCACATCAGCCCAGGTGCCAATCACCCGACCCTGAGAGTCGAGAACCGACTGGTTGAAGTTGAACCCGTTCAGGTTGAACGCCATGGTGCTAATGCCCAGAGACGTAAACCAGATGCCAATCACAGGCCAGGCACCCAAGAAGAAGTGCAGGCTGCGGCTGTTGTTGAAGCTGGCGTATTGGAAGATCAACCGACCGAAGTAGCCGTGGGCCGCAACGATGTTGTAGGTCTCTTCTTCTTGGCCAAACTTGTAACCGTAGTTCTGAGACTCGGTCTCGGTGGTTTCACGCACCAGAGACGAGGTCACCAACGAACCGTGCATGGCGGAGAACAGGGAGCCACCGAACACACCGGCCACACCCAACATGTGGAAGGGGTGCATCAGAATGTTGTGCTCAGCCTGGAACACCAACATGAAGTTGAAGGTGCCGGAGATACCCAAGGGCATACCGTCAGAGAAAGAGCCTTGACCAATGGGGTAGATCAAGAACACAGCGGTAGCAGCGGCCACAGGAGCGCTGTAGGCAACGCAAATCCAAGGACGCATGCCGAGGCGGTAGCTCAGTTCCCACTCACGACCCATGTAGCAGAAGACGCCGATGAGGAAGTGGAAAATCACCAACTGGTAAGGACCACCGTTGTACAGCCACTCATCGAGGGAAGCGGCTTCCCAGATGGGGTAGAAGTGCAGGCCGATGGCGTTGGAGGAGGGCACAACCGCACCAGAGATGATGTTGTTGCCGTACATGAGGGAGCCAGCGACGGGCTCACGGATGCCGTCGATGTCGACGGGGGGAGCGGCGATGAAGGCGATCACGAAGCAAGCGGTAGCAGCTAGCAGGGTGGGGATCATCAGCACGCCGAACCAGCCAATATAGAGGCGGTTTTCGGTGCTGGTCACCCACTGACAGAACTGCTCCCACAGGGAAGCGCTTTCGCGCTGCTGTAGAGTTGTAGTCATGATGTATTAGTCCAGGTGATTGTATCGGATATAATCGCTGATGATTATTTCAGCTATCGTTACATTAGCACACATTCCTAAATACACGCCGAGGAAAAATAATTCGGCGGAGACATAATTTAATAGAGTTGCATTCCTGTTCGCTTGGTGGTGGAATAGGAATCTGTGTTGCTCTACCCACCAGAGGAAGGGGAATCGCGGGGGCGTGGCGGAATGGTAGACGCTACGGACTTAGAAAACTGAGCCTTAGTGGAGAAATCCGGTAAGTGTAAGCTCTCAAACTCAGGGAAACCTAACTCTGATCCTAGAGGATGGCACAGCCTCCTCTGATGGGCAGACATGGCAATCCTGAGCCAAGCCGGCTAGCCGCCGGAAGGTGCAGAGGCCCGACGGGAGCTACCCTAACGTATGAGTCGAGGGTAAAGAGAGGGTCCAATTCTCAAAGCCTCAGGCTGGTTTTTAAACCCGCCCAGGCAGCAGCGAAAGCTGCGGGAGGATGAAAATCCGTTGACCTTAAACGGTCGTGAGGGTTCGAGTCCCTCCGCCCCCATACCACCTAGAAGTCGTGCCGACCTGTAACGGTCAGCGTTCTCTTGCTTGCCCTGTTGTGCTGTTCATTTCCATGGTCGTGGGCCATCTCAGCCGTTGGCCATGGGGAGAAGTTTTTTCTGTAGAACTTCAAGGCCCAGCCCTTTAGCTCAACGGATAGGGTGTTCCTGGCTTTAGTTTTGTTTCTTGCTTACCCTGGGAATGACCCAAGCCTTATTTAGTTCCAGCAGGGCTGTTGGGTTGTTGCTGATCTCTGAACCCTGTACCAGGGTAATCCTTGTCGTGGCAAGGTTCAGCACAATGGCCGATTGAGCTAAAACAGCTTTTAGTTGTGTTATTTTTTACGGAAGACTCGCTGTAATCACCTAAAAAGCCATCTCAGTCATTATGCAAATAACGGCTGTCTCGGCAAAGTCTGGGAGCATCCTGTGCTTTTGCTTCAACACGAGACGTCCATGCAGACTGTCGGATTGAGGGGTGATTGGGCTCAGGTGTCCTATGACTCTGGTTCTTCCTAAAATCTAATTGGCATGTTTTACCGGTGGCTGAGTGGGCTCGAGGGTGGGGAAGCGGTCTATAGGCGAAAGCGTGGGATCATCAGGGTAAGCAATCGGTCAGTTAGTTAATGAGTAGGTGGCCTAAATTAATCAACATCCCGATCACGGCTTAGAGGCTGTTTGAAAAGCCAAGGAACGTCTCAGGCTATACCGTTGGAGTAGGCTAATGTCTTCAAAATTCAGCGCTTTTGCTGTCTCTTGGCGACAGACTATACCTTGGACAACCCTTTTCAAACAACCTCTTAGCAAGGCTTCCAACGGCCTAAGGCTATGTTTAATTAGATGTCTCTACTTTCCAATTAATTCTGGTTAACGCTGATGCTCAGGGTTCAGTTCTGGGAATGAATGTCTTGGAAAACTGTGTCTACTGTGTCTACTGTGTCTAGATATCCTGAAATAGAGTCAAACGATTACGAGCCTTCATCGGGGCTATCTCTGCCCCAGGCTCAACAAGTTATCTACGGTTTTTTGTTGGAAATTGTTAAAATCTGGCATCCAGAGGATGTTCTGGATGAATTTCGGCATCTTTTTATTCATCACACTGACTCAGTTAGTTCCCAAACCTTGCCAGCTCTGCATGTCATTCTCTTTGCTAATGACGAAAAGGAATTCCGCAACACTATCAAGCGCTGTTGCTACATTCTTGTAAATAACTGGGAGGTGGCTCGTCAGTTTGGCGCTATTCAATCTCTGGTTGCTCTGTTTTCTGATCAGCTGATTCAGCGCCGCACCCTATCCCCGACCCTAAAGCGACTACGCAGCTGGCTGATCAGTTTTGTTCAGAGCGACGATTTTGAAGAATTGCGGTTATTTGCGGCTCGCTACACCGAGGAGCGAACTCTCAATCGTCCTGGTGAATGGGCGACTCGCTATACCTCTTACCTGGTAGTGCCTCAGTATGTCAATGAGGCTAATTCTATTGAGCAGCGCCAGGCAGCGCGATCGCTTTCTCGTCGCCTCAAGGATAAATTCAAGCTTGATTTAGCCATCTATACCGCCTACAGTCAGTCGGGACGGACCCACGGACGACCGTTGCAAAATCCAACCGTTTTAGGCGATAGTGCCCTGCGCCTGGTCAAAGCCATTGTGGCCAAGCGGGGCGAGTTTGGCTATAAAAATCTGGCCCGCATGTTTTGGGAACAGGTCAAAGAAGGCACCTACGGTGAATTTAAAAGGAGCCTAACGAGGTATCTGTTCTATACTCTCAGCGGCAATCCAATTTCGAGGCAAATTCAGGAGGCCCTCGACGCGCAGTTGACGGATCTATACACCGAATTTGAGGCCCAGTCTCTTGATCCATCCCTTGTGCTTCGCACCAGCAATCGAGTGATTGACTACCTAATGATGGAGGAGGATCAACCGTCATCGCTGTTCTCACTAGTGCTGTCCCAAGGTAATGCCCTTACCCTGGCCATTATTTTGCTCAAATTGGTGTTGGTATCGCGTCGGTCTCTGCCCTACTTAGAGGCTAAAATTGCCAATCTGATTCGCTACTATGAACAATTTCCCCAGAGTGAATGTCAGTGGGTGATCAATTTTTTAGAAGTTTTTCAGATTACCTTTGCCATCTATGCTGAGGATACTGAGTACAACCTGGTTAAGGTATCTTCCCCCCCTGACCCAGCCGAGATGACGGCTGTCTCTGAACCACAGGGTTTGGAGACTTTTCGGGTTTTCTCTCAGACCTTGGATCAACCCCCACAGTTTCCTCCAGAGAAGCCATCGCAGCAGAAACCCGGCGTTGGGTAAGGGCCGGGTTTTAGGGGTTGGTTGACTGAGCCGGCTGACTATACCAGGTGCTCAGGGCTGTCTGGTAGATGGTTTGCCAGGGAAGGTCGTGGTGGCGAGCTAGCGCCGCGCAGTCTTCGTACTCTGGGTGGGCGTTGAGCAGGGTCTGGGTCCGGGGATGATAGGCTAGCTTGATATTCACGGGGCCGTAGGCGGTTTGGAGGGTCTGGATATGGCGGGGGAGCACCCATCGCTGTTGGGCTTGGCGACGAATGCCCAAGGTAGGAGTCTCAGCAAATAGGATATCCAGGCAGCGAGGTTCGTCGGTAGGGCGGCATAGGGCGGTAATCAGCAAGCCTGGCCGTGATTTTTTCATGGCGATGGGCTGGGTGAATACGTCTAACGCTCCAGCCGCAAAGAGGCGTTCATGGAGATAGCCCACGGCCTGGGGCACCATGTCATCGACTTGCGTCTCCAGTAACGTAATTGTGTCTGCGTCATAGGGGGTGACAGGTGGTGAAAGGGTGGCCGTGGCCAGTTGCCCCAGGCCTGGTTCTGATTCTGGCTTTGATTCTGATTCTGGCCAAGGTGTCCCTGGGGTTGAGCCTAGGTAGCTCTCGCCAACCCACAGTCGCAGCATGTTGGGCACCGGCAGCGATTTGCCCCCAGCCCCTAGCCCGGTACGCTGTAGGGTCATGGCTGGAGGGTCGCCAAAGCGATCGGCTAGGGCGGTAGCGATCGCCGCTCCCGTCGGGGTCACCAGTTCTCCCGTCAACCCATTGCTATAAAGGGGAACCTGGCGGTGTTCTAGCAGCTTGAGTACCGCTGGAGCGGGCACCGGCAACCAGCCATGGGCCGCCCTGACCTGGCCGCGGCCGATCGGTAACGGTGAGCAGATCAGGGTCTCTATCCCCAGGTAGTCGAGTCCCAGGCAGGTGCCGACAATATCGACAATGGCGTCAGTGGCCCCCACCTCATGGAAATGAACCTGGTCTACCGGAATGCCATGGACAGCGGCCTCGGCCTCGGCTAGGCGACGAAACACCGCTAGGCTCCAGGCGCGGGCCCGATCGGGCAGATTGGCCTGGGTGATGATCTGCTCAATCGTGGGTAAGTTCCGCGTAGGGGCAGCCCCAGGGACGCTAGGGGCCACTGGATGGGCGTGACCGTCATCACCATGGGCGTGGTCATTACCATGGGCGTGATCATCGCCGTGGACGTGATTACGGTGAGTATGGCCGTGATGGGAAGGGGAAGGTGCAGGATCTCCCGTAACATTCCCAGGCACAGATTTTAGGTGAACCTGGGCATGGAGGGCGCGTAGCCCCTGGCGATGGGTAGGGGTAACCGTCAGGGTGAATTCATCGTCTAGCCCCAGGTTGGCCAATTGCCCTTGCAGGTAGGCCAGAGAAACACCCGCATCGACCAGGGCCGCTAAACACATATCCCCCGCGATGCCAGAGGGGCAGTCAAGGTAAGCTATCGTTTTCAACAGAGCAACGGAAACGGGGACAGGGGCAATGGCAACAGTGTATAAGCTACATCCTGACAATCCACAGGGCCGCAAGGTCGAGGCTATTGCCGCCGCACTGCGGCAGGGGGCGGTGGCCCTTTACCCTACAGACACAGTCTACGCCATCGGTTGTGACCTCAACCATAGGGGAGCGGTACAGCGGGTGCGTCAGCTCAAGCAGTTGGCCAACGAGAAACCCCTGACGTTTTTATGTGCGTCGTTATCGAACATTGCCGATTACGCCATGGTCAGCGATGGGGCCTACCGATTGATTCGGCGGTTGGTGCCGGGGCCGTTTACGTTTTTGCTGCCGGCTACTCGCCAGGTGCCACGCCTGGTGATGAATCCTAAACGACGGACTACGGGCATTCGAGTGCCCGATCATGCTGTTTGTTTAGCCCTGATGGAGGCGCTGCAAAATCCGGTGATTTCCACCTCAGCCCTAACCCTGCTGCCCGAGGTGGAAAAGGACCACTCTGTTGACAAAATGGCGATGTTTGACACCCTGGAAAAGCTGGTAGACGTAATTGTTGATGACGACCAGCCGCTCACCTACGAGGTATCGACCATTCTCGACATGGAGGGGGAAACCCCGCTCATCCTGCGCCAGGGGCTGGGCTGGGAAGTGGCCCTAGATTGGGGAGCTCAGGTCGTTTGAGGCGATCGCCCCGCCGGTCAACGCCTTCACCCCCACGCCGCAATACGCTGCCCCCAGGGGACATCTCCAGGGGACATTCCTAGGGGGATATCCCTAGGGGCAACTGATCAACTGGCACACCCCTTAAGAAAAAACAGCGCCGCAACTCGAGGTACATGACAACCCACTGACGCCTGACGGCAGGCTAATTGGTCGGGTTAGTGATTCGCTATTTCGGTGTCGTTGTTAGGATTGGGTAACTATGAAGACCGCATCTACCCGCTTTACCATGCCCCCATCGTCCCCCGCCCCCCAACCCCCAGACCCATTGCCCCAGACGGCGGAGCCGGAGTCTACCGTTGCTACCCTGATCCAAGACCTGTTCATGGACCACCTGAAGCGTCGCCCCGGCGGCATAGACGGGGTGATGGGTCGGCTCACCGGAGAAATTGATCGGATCTGCACGATGAGCGATCGCATTCAGCGATCGGGCGATGTCACCCACTGGCAGACATCCCTCGTCCGCCACCGGGTCGGTAAATGCCTGTCCTACTACGATATGGGGTCGAATCGGGGCCGAATAGAACTGCACAGCAGCCTGAGCGCCATTGTCTATCGCCATGTGGCTCCCCAGGGTAGCCACCTCGGGTTTAAGGGACGTTGCGCCCTGCTCGAAGACTTTATGCAGACGTTTTACATCGAGGTGCTAGGTGCCTTTCGCCGGGAGCACGATCTGCCTCCGACCTATACCCCCCGCACCCAGCTGGAACTGGCTGAATACATGGCCTTTAGCGAACAGTATGCGAAGCGGCGCATTGCCCTGAGGGGCGGGCACACTCAGCAGCTGATTGTGCTGCGGGCCCAAGCCTTTAGTCGTCGACAGCCCAACGAAACCTCGGTGGATATGGCCTTGGTGAGCGAGGGGGCCAAGACCGAAGCGGCCGAAGCCCATGCCCGTAGCTCGGTCGTCAAGCAGATGCGGGAGAAAATGATGGCCGAGGGAGATGATCCGGGCGATGGGGTGATGCGCGATCGCGTCGTCAATACCCTCGTGCAGTACCTCAAGGCCCAAAACCAGACCGACTGTATTGACTACCTGGTGCTCAAACTTCAGGACTGCTCAGCGGCAGAAATCGATGAAATTTTAGGCCTCTCAGCCCGGGAGCGTGACTACCTACAGCAGCGGTTTAAGTACCACATCGAAAAATTTTCGCAGCAGCACGAGTGGGAACTCGTGCACCAGTGGCTAGGGGCCAACCTGGAATCCCGCCTGGGCATGACCCCCACTGAATGGACCGATTTTCTCGCTACCCTGACAGCAGACTACCGTCGCTTTATCACCCTCAAACAGATCCAGCCCACCGATACGACGCTCACCGATGAGGCGATCGCCCAGACCCTGGGCTGGACTCCAAAAAAGGTGCAGCGCAACTGGACCAAGCTACTGAAGCTGGCCTGGAGCTATCGCAACCAATCTCGGGGGGCTGAGCCTACCTAGCGCCTGTTATACCGGATTATTCAGGGTGACATCTAGCCCGCCAAGGCCTCTTCTCCCATCCCCGGTGGCTCAAACTTGTAGCCCACCCCACGGACGGTTTGAATCAGGGCTGGTTGGGTTGTATCTTTCTCAATTTTTTTGCGGATTTGGCCGACATGCACATCGACGACCCGTTGATCACCGACGTAGTCGTAGTCCCAAACCTTCTGAATCAGTTCTGCCCGTCGCCATACGCGCCCAGGATGGCTGGCCAAAAAATGCAGCAGATCAAACTCTAGGGCCGTCAGGGGAACCATTTCATCGTTGAGCATGACTTCTCGGCGCACCGGGTCAATGGCCAAACTATTGAAGGTCAAGCACTGTTGCTCTGCCGCCGTTACCGGCCGCTGGCGCTTGAGAATGGCACCGACTCGCACCTCCAGTTCACCTAGACTAAACGGCTTGGTGAGGTAGTCGTCAGCCCCTTCGTGGAAGCCACGGATTTTGTCAGACTCGTCGGTGCGACTGGTCAGCATCAACACAAACACGCCAGTACGCGCCTGCATCTCCTTACAGAGATCGTAGCCATTGGTATCGGGCAGGTTAAGGTCGAGAATGACCAGGTCAGGGGTAAACTGCTCAAACACCACCAGGGCTTTTTTGCCGTCCTCTGCCGACTCCATCTCATAGTTTTGCTTGGCCAGGAACCGATGAATCAGGTTGCGAATTGCCGGGTCATCATCGACAACGAGGATCTTGGCTTCCGCCATAGTCGTACCTTTCTGTAAATTGACTGGTCAGGGGATTGATCAGGAACCCTCGAAACGTTGGCTCAGAACCGCCGTCGCGACGGCGCAGCCCAACGTCTTTCTAGTGCTTTTCACACACTTTTTACCGTATCAGCCATAAAACAATAAATAATTCCATAGCTTACTCGAGAACTTTATGAAGTTACCACCCCAGGGCCCAACTCCAGCCTCTCGCTCTATCCCCTCGGCTACCGGCCTGACCTAGACTTGGGCCCCATCAGCCCCAGCAGTGGCCCCAAAATGAGCCCAAACACAAAACCCCCAGAATGGGCCCAATAGGCCACCCCACCATCGCTCCAACTGGCCTCGCTGCTGAGGCTAGCCAGACTAAACAGGGCCTGCTGCACAAACCAAAACCCCAGGAAAAAAATAGCGGGCACCCGAATGGTGGTGAAAAAGATAATCAGTGGAATCAGGGTGACGATGTGGGCCCGAGGGAACCGGAGAATGTAGGCCCCCATCACCCCTGCGATCGCCCCGCTGGCCCCGACAGTCGGCACCGTTGAGGCGGGGTCAAACATCCACTGGGTAAGGCCCGCCAGCACCCCGCAGCCCAGGTAAAAAATCAAAAACCGGAGGTGTCCCAGCTGGTCTTCGATATTGTTGCCAAACACCCACAGGTAGAGTAGGTTCCCCCCCACGTGGAAAAAGCCCCCGTGGAGAAACTGGGAAGACACCAGGGTGATCCACTCGTAGGCCGGTGCCTCCAGCGCCCCCTGAAAGCTCTCGCTTAGCTGGGCGGGCACCAGGGCCCAAGCCTCAAACCAACGGTCTAGCCCGACCCGAGACAAGCCGAGCTGATATAAGAACACAGCGATATTCAACCCGATCAGTCCGTAGGTCACCACAGGGGTCGTGCTGACGGGGTTATCGTCACGGAGAGGAACCACGGCTATACCTAAGGGATGACCTTGATGACCTTATTGTCGCGTGACTTTAGGGTAAAGACGTTGGGTCAGTTGGCAGAATGTCGAGAGTTCCCCTGTCACCGTCCAGGCGAGCCAGGGATCCTAGGGGCAGGGCGGCATTGGCACCGTCGTGGCCAAAGGGCAGATCCGAGACCACCGGAATGCCCAGATCGCCCAGGCGATCGCGCAGTACCGCTGCCACCGTAAAACTGGGCACCCCCTCAGACGGCTCACAGCGGCTAAATCGCCCCAGGGCAATGCCACTAACCCCGGCCAATTTGCCCGCCATGCGCCAGTGGGTGAGCATGCGATCGATGCGGTAGGGGGCTTCGGTGACATCTTCAAAGGCCAGAATGGCCCCCCTCAGATCGGGTTCGTGGGACGTGCCCAAAAGATGGGTGGCCACCGTCAGGTTCGCCGGCCAAAGGCGGCCCAGGGCGCTGCCTCCCCCCCACCCCTGCCCCAGCAAAGACGGCAGAGGGTGACCCATCACTAGATGCTTGAGCCGCTGCCGCGACCAGTCGGGTTCGGCGGCTACCGTCGTGATCAGCGGCCCGTGCACACCCACCCACCCCTGGCGACCCAGGCTCCACAGCAGGCTGGTGATATCTGAAAACCCAATCAGCCACTTGCCAGGCAGTGCCTCGGGCCAGCGCCATTGCTCCAGTAGCCGCGTGCCGCCGTAGCCGCCCCGAGCGCAGAGAATGCCCTGACAAGCGCCATCGGCTAGGGCCTGACCCAGCTGGTGGCGACGGCAGTCATCTGACCCCGCCAAGTAGCCCCACTGGTCATCGACACCGGGGCTGACCTCGACCTCAAAGCCCCAGCTGCGCCAGATCGCTAGGCCCTGGTTAAAGCTCTCTAGCTCCCTCAGGGCACCGCTGGGGGCGATTACCCGGAGGCGATCGCCCGGTTGCAGCGGCGGCGGATACCGCCATGGGGCGGGGGACTTAGTTTTGGCGGCATCTGCACTCAACCCGGTAGCTCCCCCATAGATTCGGTATAATCTTAATAAAGCGTTACATCATAACCCAAACAAACCCATGGCCAAGACCCCCAACCAACCCGACACCCGCGAGTGGGGCTTTACCCCCGCCGCAGAATGCCTCAACGGCCGGTTAGCCATGCTTGGCTTTGCCTTCGCCATCGTCATTGAAATGCTGAGTGGCGAGGGTGTGCTGCATTTTTTGAATCTGGTCTAGGGGGTGAGGGGGTGGGTTGCTAGGTGGGTGAGTGGATGACAAGTTCAAAATTCAAAGTTCACAATTCTTGTCGTTTCAACTTTCCTATTCCACCCCTACCTCATTTAGTCCCATCCCGCGCCTTTATGCCCATGACTTATGGGGCTTCAGCTCAAAACACTGGCTAGGAGCGCCTTTTGGGCATGCATCCGGTTCTCGGCTTGATCCCATACCCGTGAGGCAGGGCCTTCAATCACCTCAGCGGTAATTTCTTCGCCTCGGTGCGCCGGTAGGCAGTGGAGGACGATCGCATCGGCACTGGCCTGTTTCATCAGAGCGTCATTGACCTGGTAGGGCTGAAACATGGGTAGCCGTTCCCCAGCCTCTGATTCCTGGCCCATGCTGGCCCACACATCGGTGTAAATGACCTGAGCGTCTTTGACCGCCGCCTCTGGATCGGGGGTGATTAACACCTTGCCCCGTCCCCCCATGAGTTGGTTTGCCTGGGCCACGATGTTGGGGTCGGGGGCATAGCCCTCGGGGCCAGCAATATGGACGTTCATGCCCACCAGGGCACAGCCCAGGAGCAGCGAGTGGGCTACGTTGTTACCGTCTCCCAGGTAGGTGAGGGTCAGCCCCTGAAGGGAGCCAAATTCTTCTTGAATCGTCAGCAGGTCGGCCAGAATCTGGCAGGGATGTTCCAGATCCGTCAGGGCGTTGATCACCGGAATTGACGCATAGTCAGCAAATTCTTGGATTTCAGCCTGATCGAAGGTGCGAATGGCCACCACGTCCAGGTAGCGATCGAGCACTCGGGCGGTGTCACTGGTGGGTTCCCCCCGACTAACCTGGGTGACGCCACTGTGCAAATCCAGCACCTGCCCACCCAGCTGAAACATAGCCACCGAAAAGCTGACCCGAGTACGGGTTGAGGCCTTGCGAAACAAAAGCCCCAGCACCTTCTGGGGAAACTGAGGCCGATGGTTGCCGGCCTTGAGATCGGCCGCAAAGGTGAGCAGGCTGGCCAGTTCACCAGCACTGAGATCGCTCAGGCTGAGCAGATCGCGTCCGCTTAGGGATGGCATGGACATGGGCAAAATTCGGTAAAAATAAGACATTAGCAGATTATTGGGGAAGCCTCCGCTGAGTCTGTATTGGCGGGGTCAAACGAGTAATTTGGTTCAGACGTACTATAAACTGCCGTGATGTGGTATGGCTGTGGGCGTGCTGCCCCCTGAAGTCTGGACTATGATTGGTGCATTGCATTTGCCACGGCAGTTATGGTCTCTGGGTTTTAGTCTCTGGAGATCTATCTATACAGCCACAGTTGCCTTTGCTATCTTGTCAAGTCTGTCTATGATTAGCGCGGTTGTTCCACCCCAGCCCCAGCCTTTGCCCATAGGGTCGCGGCCTCAGTCTGCCACGGTGCGAGAGCGGGCGGCGGCGGGCTATTTTCGCGATCTTGCCCTGTGGCTAAATCAGCCCCTGGCACCCCACGGCATTTTTGTGCAAGTGCAGGCTGACCGCCCTGGCTGTCTGCGGCTGGTGGTTGAGTTTGAGCAACCACCGATTAAAGATCACCTGCTGCGGTTTCTGTGCCATCGGGTCTGGCAGCTCAATTCTGACCTGATCGAGGGGATCTGCGTGGTGGCTCGACCCCTAGGCCATCACCAGGTACTCTGGCAGCAGCGCATTAAGATTACCACCCCGGCCCTGCGGCGTCGCCTGGCGGCCCTAGCGGCCCAGCCTCGCCAACGAACCTTGGCATCGCCGCTGCCGCCTCAGCTGAGGGTGCCCCAAGGGCTCAAGGGGCTGTCGCGCCAGCGGTTACAAACCCTGCGCACCGTTGTGCTGTCTGGCTCGGCCGTGGCCGCCTTTGTCCTGGGGTGTTTATTAGAAACTATCCTGACTGGGCCAGCCCCATCTCTGCCCCAGTTTGCCGCCTCGTCTGAGGTCAATCCTGCCGGTGGAGTCCCTGGCGAGGCCGATACGGCTGAGTCTTTTCCAAGCCAGGGCAGGGGGGAGGCCTTGTCGGTTGTGGCAAGGGGAACTGCCACCCCCCCTCAACCCCCAGGCAATCGTCCTACCGTGGTCGATACGGCCCTGGAGCCGGTGGGGGTGATGACCCATCAACCGACCACTCCTGGGCCCTCTAGCGATGTCACGCTGCTGTTTGGCGGCGATATCTCCCTTGACGATATTGATCCAAAAGCCCTGACGGCCCCAGGGGGCTTTTTTGCCGATGTAGCAGAGTATGGCCAAGCGGATATAGCTCTGGTCAGCCTAGCCACTCCTCTGACTAAGGCGGCCACCAACCTGCAGGAGGAACTGCGCCACCAGACCCGCACCGATGCCGTTGATCTGCTCGTTAACAGCGGCGTCGATATGGTTAACCTCACCCACAGCCGCCTGATGGACTATGGGGCAGCGGGGCTAGATGAAACCCTCACGACCCTAGACAGTAAGGGGCTCTACCGCATTGGGGCGGGGCGCAACGCCCTAGAAGCCCGTCGCCCTGAGGTGCTAGATGTCAACGGCAAACGTATTGCCTACCTCAGCTATGCCATGGGGGGCAACGATGCGGCCCATGATACGGCCCTGCTCAAGGAGCGAGGGGCGACTGAAGACCCGGAGGTAGCTAAGGAGGTTAAAAACTTTAAGGCGGCCACAGCCTTCAAGGATCGAGCTGGGTTTAACGCCCAGAATATGCCCGAGATCGTGGCCGATATTCAATCCCTGCGGGACGAAGTGGACTGGATTATCGTCAACTTTCGCTGGGTTGACAACCTCAGCGAACAGCCCAATTTTATGCAGACCAACCTGGCTCGGCTGGCCATTGATCAAGGGGCCGATGTGGTGGTGGGCTACCATCCCACCGTCATTCAAGGCGGCGAAATCTATAAGGGGCGGCCGATCGCCTACTCCCTGGGTGACTTTGTCTTTCGCCCCAATGACCCCATTGAGAGCCAAGATTCGGCCGTGCTGAAGGTATCGCTCAAGGACGACCAAATGCAGGTGGAGCTGATACCGGTGCGGGTCCGCGACTCTCGCCCTAAAACCCTCACGGGGTCTGACCGTGAGGCCGTGCTTCAGCGTATCGAACAGGCATCGTCGCAGTTTGACCAGCCACTCAAGTCGCCGGTCGTACTCGACCTCAAGAGCCCAGCGGTCTCGCCAGAAACCGTCAGTGACCCCAACAGCCCCTTTGTGTCCCCGGAGGCCGCAGAGATTTTGCCGGTGGAAACTAAGCCCCAGCCGCCGATTCAGCCCAAGGATCCGGCTGAGTCCAGGAGTCAGGGGGTTCAACCGTTGCCGGAGTCGGCCACTCCCCGGTCTGAGGTCTCTGAGCCTACGGTGCGGCCTGAACTGAAGCCGGAACTAGAGCCAGAACTGGACATTGAGTTCAACGAAGACCTTCCGGAGTGGGGCACAAAAGTGTCGCCTCAGCAGCGGCAGTTTAAGCCGGTGCCTACCCAGCGCAGCGGCAGCGATCGCTCCAGCGTTGACAGGCCAGGCTCGCCATTGCAGACCCACCTCTGGGGCGAGCCCGTCGAGACGAGGGTCAACCGATGACTCCCCGCCCGAGAAGAGCTGTGGTAACGTCTAGGCATACCGCCGTTGAGGTGCCCTGTGTTTGCCGTAGCCCTAAAAGCAGACCCGTCTCCCACCTATGTCCTCTCAGATACTGACTCCGCGGCCCGGCTTGAAATTGTGCCCGATCGCGGCGGCCTGGCTACCCAATGGCAGGTAGAGGGCCAGGATATTTTTTACTTTGATCGCGATCGCTTCACTGACCCAGCCCTATCAGTGCGGGGGGGCATTCCCATTCTGTTTCCGATCTGTGGCAACCTGCCCGCTAACCAGTACAGCCTGGACGGCCAGACCTACAGCCTCAAACAGCATGGCTTTGCTCGTGATCTACCCTGGCAGGTCATAGAGCAGGATGTCACCGAGGCGGCCAGCCTGACCCTGGCTCTGGGCAGCGACGATGCTACCCTGGCGCAATACCCCTTTGAGTTCAAGCTCGTCTTTACCTTCAAGCTGCGGGGCCACATTCTGGAACTGCAGCAGGCGTTTACTAACCTGGCCGAGCGGCCCATGCCCTTCTCCACTGGGCTACACCCCTATTTCTTGGTCCAAGACAAATCTCAGCTAGAGTTTGAAATTCCGGCGACGGAGTACCGCAATCACCTGACGGGTGGGATAGAGACCTTTGATGGTCGCTTTGACTTTGCCCAGGATGAGATTGATCTGGCCTTTCAGGGCTTGACCGCCCCCGCTGCTACAGTCACCGACCACCACCTGGGACGGCGACTGACCGTCTCCTGGAGTGCCGACTATGCCAAGCTGGTGTTTTGGACGGTTAAGGGCAAAGACTACTACTGCCTAGAGCCCTGGACGGCCCCCCGCAACGCCCTCAACACGGGTGAGAATCTGCTGATCCTTGAGCCCCAGCAGACCTTAACCACCACGGTGCGCATGGCGGTGGCCTTTTTGTAGAACTGGCATTAAGAAACCATAATCTCGTCTTAAGCAGAAATTATCCTCTCTTAAGCGGAATTTGGTGAGGCTCCCTGATAATTGGCCTTGGCGTTGTGGATCCACTCCTAGCGGGACTGGCATCCACCCAGTCAGGAGCCCTATTAATTCAGGATTCAATCGGTATGAGCCTCAACCGTAGACAGCTTTTGATGTTTTTTGGTGCCACTGCGGGCACCGTTACCCTGGGGACATGGCCCAACTCCTCTGGCCGTGGTCTGGGCACCCAGGCCGCCTCGGCCGCTTCCGGCTTGGCCTTTAAGCCGGTCAAAGTGCCCATGCCCCTGACCACCATGGGTCTTACCGCCAACCAGCAAGCGACGGAGTTTGC
>JAIXUR010000376.1 GCA_027483425.1 Cyanobacteriota bacterium
CCCTTCCCTTACCCTCCCACCTTGACATCGGCTTAATCCACCGATGCTACTACTAGAATGTCGGTACAGAAACCCGGTTTCTCGGCCAGAATGCAAGTCATATCGTTAGCGCAGCGACGAAGAAACCAGGTTTTTAGCCATACTGTACCGGTGCTCTAGTAAAATCCTGGCCTTTATCGTTATATAGAACTGTCCCAGGCCCACCCACTCCCCCCCAGTACTCCAGCTATGCCAACCACACCTCTGTCCGAGTTATCCGCCCAAAATGTGCTCTACGCCCGCGCCCGCCTGGGGGAAGGCCCCCTGTGGGATGGCACCAAGCAGGTGCTCTACTGGGTCGATATCCACAACCACCGGGTGCATGTTTTTGAGCCCAGCAGCGGCGATGACTGCCACTGGGAGGTGGGCGACTTGGGCAGCGCCATCGCGTTAATGGGGAGCGATAAGTTGCTGGTGGCCCTGGGTAGCCGCATTGCAAGTCTAGATTTGACCTCTGGGGCCGTCGATACCCTCTCCACCTTTGACTTCGAGGTGCCTGGTACTCGCTTTAACGACGGCAAGTGCGACCCCCAGGGCCGCTTTTGGATTGGCACCATTAGCCCCCAACCCGGCACCGCCGCGCTTTACCGCTACGACCCCGATGGCTCAGTGCGGGTGATGGAAACGGGACTGACCATCTCTAACGGGTTGGGCTGGAGCCCTGACGGCACCACCTTTTACCTCACCGATTCGCCCCTGCGCAAGATCTACGCCTACCGCTTTGATGGGGCTACAGGGGAAATCAGCGATCGCACCGTCGTCATCGATCTAGGCGATGAACCGGTGGAACCCGATGGCCTCGCCATTGACAACGACGGCAATATTTGGACCGCCCTATGGGATGGCTGGAGCGTGGCCTGCTTTAGCCCGGCGGGGGAAGCTCTGGGTCGAGTTAAGCTGCCGGTGCAGCGCCCCACCTGCCCCACCTTTGGGGGCCCCCAGCGCCAAACCCTCTACGTCACCACCGCCTCCGTGGGGCTGAGCCAGCAGGAGATTCAGCAGGGGTTCTATGCGGGCGACCTGTTTGCGATCGCAACCCCCACCCCTGGCCTAGCCACTAACCCCTTTGCGGCCTAGATTAAACCTAGGCCCTTGATAACCCCTCAATAGCGCTGGGGCACAAAAAATTGCTCGTTGATGGGCGGTCGTACGTAGTCGACCGGAGCACTCTTGCGGGGTGGCAACTCCAGGGGATCGGGGGTCATATCCACATAGTTAATCTTGCTGAGAATGTGGCTAATGCAGTTGAGGCGGGCCCGCTTTTTATCATCGGCTTCGACCGTAAACCAGGGCGCTTCCGGAATATTGGTGTGGGCAAACATCACATCCTTGGCCTGGGAATACTCCACCCAGCGATCGCGCGATTCGAGATCCATCGGGCTAAGCTTCCAGCGACGCGCCGGGTCGGTAATCCGCGACTGAAATCGCCGCTCCTGCTCGTCATCACTGACGGAAAACCAATACTTCAGCAGAATAACGCCTGACTTCACGATCATGCGCTCAAACTCAGGGCAGGTCTGCATAAACTCGTCGTATTGGTGGTCGGTACAGAAGCCCATCACCTTCTCGACACCGGCCCGGTTGTACCAACTGCGATCAAAGCAAACGATTTCTCCGGCGGCGGGCAGATGGGCTACATAGCGCTGAAAGTACCACTCGGTTTTTTCGCGATCGCTGGGGGTACCCAGGGCCACTACGCGACAGCCGCGAGGGTTAAGGGGCTCAGTAATGCGCTTAATGGTGCCACCCTTACCCGCCGCGTCGCGCCCTTCAAACAAAACCACAATGCGGGTGCCGGTGTGCTTGACCCAGTACTGCATTTTGACCAGCTCTACCTGCAAGCGAGCCAGCTCTTTTTCGTAGAACTTGCTCGACAACTTAGAGCTTCCTTCCCCCTCAGACAGGTAATGGGAAACCATCGACTCTGACAATTCAAGCTTCGCTTGCTTAAGCTTTTTCTGCTTAGACTTTTTTTTGCTCTTATGTTTTTCTTTTTTGTGATCAGACTTGTGATCAGAGTCAGAGTGGTTATCAATCGCCGGGTGAGCCGTGAGGTGATTTTCGCTCATGGGAGGTATTTGGGGTGGATGGCTAGCAGCATTACTTTAGAGACATATTAGGCAGCGCCGCATTAAAATATTGTATCGGCCAGCACACATAAATCTACCAGAACATCCTCCTAGCGTCATTTTCTTAACTTTAAACTGACCCCATAGACAAACCCATAGAGCACAAAAATTAATCACTTATTTTAGAGGGTGTTTGAAAAGGGTTGTCCCAGGTATAGTCTGCCGCTAAGAGACAGCAGAAACGTCGAATTTTGAAGACATTAGCCTACTCCAAAGGTATAGTCTGGGAAGCTCCTTGGCTGTTCAAACACCCTCTTACCCTTAATTCCCTCAATTATTAAATCCATCTCTCATTTTGAACGATGAGTTATACCCAATCCTATCTGTATACCCCCGGTTTGCAGGGGCATTGCACTGCAATGATCCCTACGAGGTATCGGTTTCGAATCGGGGTTGCGTGACTCGGATTTGGTATTAGACAGTCAGGAACTGGGGGATCGAGAAC
>JAIXUR010000087.1 GCA_027483425.1 Cyanobacteriota bacterium
AGTACTGGCCAGATAGCTGCTAAGAAAGTAGGAGGATTTTCTCCCAGGGTTGACCCACAGCGCAGCGGCGATCAGTCGCTTAGGACACGGGAAGCTGATCAAGCCAAAAGCTAGGATGCTATCTGGCTTGCCATTGCCACTCCAGGTGTGTTCAGCACCATTAAATAACCCCCAGTGCCGAGGCACCGGGGGCTGGTTCTGTATAAGGGGTTCGATATAGGGTGAAGGAGCGGTTGCTTATCCCTAGGTTGCCCTAGTTCAGCAGCAACCGCATCCTTGCCTAGATATCTTCACGGGGAGTTGGTGCAATTACGGATAACCCCAACCTTTTGCCCCCTTGTGATGGCGGTCACTTACAGGGAGGGGGCGGAGTAGAGTTTGTGGGGCCAGGTCTGGCTAGCTCCCTAGACCCGGCCCTTCAATAGCGAATTTGCAGGGTCACCTGGGCCTGCACCGTTTGTTCGCCACCCACCACTGGGGTGACAGCATCGGACTGGGCCCGGCTGTACTCTGCCGCCAACCGAGGCATGGGCACAGGCATGGGCGGGGCGGCTCCGTTAATTTGAATGCCGACAATTTCCTGGGAGCCGAGGTTGAGGCTACCGAGCACGGTGCTGGCCTGACCCTGGGCATCTTCTACCGCCTCCCGCAGGGCGGTCTGGCGGGCCGCCTCCAGGGCCGTATCGTCGGCGATAAAGCTAATGCCACGAATTTGGTTGGCCCCGGTCTTCACGGCCTCGTCGAGGAGAGACCCCACGCTCTCGGTGGGCATCCGAAAGCTAACGGTGTTGCTGCCGCTGTAGCCCACCACTTCAGCTTGACCATTCTCATAGTTGTAGGTCGGGCTGAGCTGAATGCCGGTGGTTTCGAGCTTTTCGACCTGGCGCGATCGCAGCAGTTCTACCACCGCCGCCGTGCGCTGGGCCACCTCCTGCTGCACGGCAGCGGCATCGGTGCCCTGGACGTCTACCCCCAGATCAACCTGGGTTTTGGTGGTAGGCACTGACTCTTCGCCCTGCCCCGTTACCGTTAGGATTCTCATTGCGGCCTCCTGGGCACTTGCCATGGGGGTAAAGATAGGGGCAAAACTCAGCCCCGAAGCCAGGGCTGCCGACATTAGGACTGCCGCGGTCAATCGTCTAGGATCGTAGCGTTTTAGTTTCATCGTCCTCACACTGAATCAGAGTATTAACTCATTCAATGTGCCACGATCAGCCTGGCCCAGGGCCGTGGTTACCAATTTCGATACAGTCTAGCCGAGCGTTGGGCGGCGTAGGCGGGCTCAGTCGTCGCTGTCAAAGACGCCTTTGAAGAACTCGATGGTGTCTTTGAGGGCGACGATAAAGGCATCGATCTCGGCCTTGGTGTTATAGAAATACAGGCTGGCTCGAGCCGTGGAGTCAAGCCCCAAAATCCGATGCAGGGGCTGGGTACAGTGGTGCCCTGAGCGGATGGCAATACCCGATTGATCCAGCAGCGTAGAGAGATCCTGGGGGTGAACGCCCTCCACCGTAAAGGTGGCCAGCGCCGCCCGGCCGCTACCATCGATCTGGGGGGCTGGGCCGTAGAGGGTGACGTCAGGCATGGCCTGCAGGTGCTGGTACAGGTAGGCGGTGAGTTCGTGTTCGTAGGCGGCGATGGTGTCCATGCCCAGGGCCGAGAGGTAATCGACGGCGGCCCCCAGGGCGATCGCCTCGGCAATGGCCGGGGTGCCCGCCTCAAACTTGTGGGGCAGCTCCGCATAGGTCGAGTGGTCGAGAAACACATCGGCAATCATTTCGCCGCCGCCCATAAAGGGCGGCATCGACTCCAGCAGATCGAGCTGGCCGTACAAAAAGCCGATGCCCGTGGGGCCGCACATCTTGTGCCCCGAGGCGACAAACCAGTCGCACCCCATGGCGGGCAGGTCGAGCGGCAGGTGGGGCGCACTCTGGCAACCGTCAATCAGCACCCTGGCACCCTGGCGATGGGCCAGCTCGATGATCGCCTCGACCGGGTTAAGGCAGCCCAGGGTATTAGAGACGTGGTTCACGGCCACCAGGCGAGTTTTCTCGGTGACCAGCTCGCGGTATTGGTCTAAATCAAAGGATTGATCGGCCGTTAGCCCCACAAACTTCAACACCGCCCCGGTGCGCTGGGCCACAAACTGCCAGGGCACCAGGTTACTGTGGTGCTCCATGACCGAGAGGATGATTTCATCCCCCTTGGTCAGGGTATTCATGCCCCAGGCGTAGGCCACCAGGTTAATGGCCTCGCTGGCGTTGCGGGTAAAGACAATCTGGTTGCGGCTGGTGGCCTTGACAAAGGCCGCTACCTTATCGCGGGCCCCTTCGTAGGCGTCGGTGGCGCGGGCGCTGAGGTTGTGCACGCCTCGGTGCACGTTGGCGTTGTCGTGCTGGTAGTAGTGCTGCAGCGCATCTAGAACCGCTTGAGGCTTTTGGGATGTGGCGGCGTTGTCGAGGTACACCAGCGGGTGACCGTTGACCTCCTGATGCAAAATCGGGAAGTCGGCACGAACCTGGGCGGCGAGGGTGAGTTCCTGGGCGACGGTCATGGGCATGGGTAGGTGGGGGAGTGGATAGGTGGATGGGTTAGGCCCATTGGGCTATGGTTTGGGCCAGGCGCGATCGCAGGGTGGCCAACGGAATCCTGTCTAAAATCTCCATGGCAAAGGCGTAGATCAGCAATCGCTGGGCCTGGGGGGCGCTAATGCCCCGACTTTGCAGATAGAAAATCTCGTCGGACTGGAGCTGGCTCACCGTAGCGCCGTGGGCGCACTTGACGTTATCGGCCACGATTTCGAGCTGGGGCTTGGTGTCTACCCTGGCTTGGTCAGACAGCAGCAGGTTGCGGTTGAGCTGGCTGGCGCTGGTGTGCTGGGCCTTTTGGGCCACCGCCATACGTCCGTTAAACACGCTGTGGGCCTTGCCATCGACAATGGCCTTATGTTCTTGCTCCACCACACCGTGGGGGTGGCTGAGGGCGACTAGGCTGTGGGTATCGCTGTGCTGGTTGGCTGCGATCGCCCCCAGGCCATAGAGTTTGGTGGTGGTTTGCTCGCCGGTTTGGTAGATCTCCCAATTGTGGCGGGCCAGCTTGGCCCCAAAGTCTACGGCGGTGCCCAGGTACTGGCTGTCGCGGGCCTGGGTCACCACCGTTTTGGCGATCTGAAAGGTGCCAGCCCCCTCGTGCTGAATGCGGCTGTGGGTAATCTGGGCGTTGGCATCGAGCCACAGTTCGGTGACGGCGTTGGTGAAGTGGGTGTCGCTGGCCTCGCCCCAGAAGTCTTCGATCAGGGTGAGGGCACTGCCCGACTCGGCCACCACCAGGCAGCGGGGCTGGACGATCAGGGGATGGGCCTCGGGCTGGGAGACATAGATAATCTGTAGGGGGGTCTCCACCACGCTATTCCGGGGTAGCCACACCACTACTGCATCCCCAAAGCCCACCGTATTGAGGGCGGTGAAGACATCGTGACCGCCGCTGGCCTGGGCTAAGCGATCGGCCAGCTGGTCTGGGTCAAGCTGGGTGGCCAGGGTGCGGAGGGAACCGGCGATCGCCCCTGGGGGCAGCCCCTCTACCTGGGATAGCTCAGCGCTAAACCGCCCGTTGACCACCACCAGCTGGGCCCCGGTGGTTTCCGGCAGCCGCAGATCAGCGATATCAGCCTCAGCAACAGTAGTTGCCCCAGAAGTTGCCCCAGGGGAGGTGAATGCGATCGCCAGCAGGGCCGACAGATCAGTAAAGCGCCAGTCCTCTTGCCGAGGGGAGGGAAAGGTCTGCTCCTTCAGCAGGAGCTCAGTCCTCGACCGCAGGTTCGACAGGGCCAAATCCTCGGGCACAGCCGCCTTAACGGTCTGTACCAACCCCTGTAAATAGACCTCGCGGGGGTCGGTGGCCGCCATGGTGCTCACTTCAGACACAGAGTTCGCCATTAGGCCGTTACCCCCGCCCGGTGGTCTTCCAGCACCCACTCGTAGCCGCGAGACTCGAGCTCTTGGGCCAGGGCCTTGTCGCCTGTAGTGATAATGCGACCATCGGCCATGACATGGACGTAGTCGGGCACGATGTAGTCGAGCAGCCGTTGGTAGTGGGTAATCAGCACCACGGCATTGTCGGTGGTGCTGAGCTGGTTCACCCCACCGGCCACCGTCCTGAGGGCGTCGATATCCAGCCCTGAGTCGGTTTCATCCAAAATGGCCAGAATAGGCTCCAGCAAGGCCATCTGCAAAATTTCGTTGCGCTTTTTCTCGCCCCCGGAGAAGCCTTCGTTGACGCTGCGATCGAGGAAGGCGGCATCCATCTTCACCACGTCGAGCTTGGCTTCGATCAGGTCGTCAAAGTCAAACACGTCGATTTCGTCTTCGCCCCTGGCCTTACGGTGGGCGTTAAAGGCCACCCGCAAAAAGTCGCGGTTGCTCACCCCAGGAATTTCGAGGGGGTACTGGAAGGCCAGAAAAATACCCGATGTTGCCCGTTCGTGGGGCTCCAGTTCCAGAATATTTTGGCCCTTGAAGACAATTTCTCCGGCGGTCACGGTGTAGTCGGGGTGGCCCGCGAGCACCTTGGAGAAGGTACTTTTGCCGGAGCCATTGAGGCCCATAATGGCGTGAATTTCTCCGGCCTTGACCTCGAGGTTGAGACCCTTGAGAATCTCGGTTCCGTCTACGGTGGCGTGGAGGTCACTCACCGAAAGAATAATGTCACTGTTCTGATTAATCATGGTTCTTTTCCCGTAGGGTGGGCACCGCCCACCATGCTCCTGCGCATTGAAATTTTAGATTTGCGATGTTTGCCTTCGTAGGGTGGGCACTGCCCACCATCCACCCCAGCTTGTTCAAATGGTCTTCTGTCGACGCATATCCTGAGTTCTCGGAATTCTCAGCACTTCAAACCTCGTCCGTGGGGCAGTGGGGATGGTGCATCGCTGCGCGGATGCACCCTACGGGCTACCTATCCACCCAATCCATCACCCCACTGTGTTTTCGAGCTTCAGGGCCAGCAACTTATCCGCCTCGGCGGCAAACTCCATGGGCAGCTTGTTGAATACATCGCGACAGAAGCCGCTGATGATCATCGACACCGCATCCTCCGGTGAAATGCCGCGCTGGGCAAAGTAGAAGAGCTGGTCTTCCCCAATTTTTGAGGTCGAGGCTTCGTGCTCGACCTGGGCGGTGCTGTTTTGCACCTGGATGTAGGGGAACGTATTGGCGCTGGAGGTGTCGCCAATCAGCATCGAGTCGCACTGGGAGTAATTGCGGGCCCCGGTGGCCTTGGGCCCAATTTTGACCAGGCCCCGGTAGCTATTCTTGGATTTCGCCGCCGAAATGCCCTTGGAAATAATAGTGCTGCGGGTGTTTTTGCCCACGTGCACCATTTTGCTGCCGGTATCGGCCTGCTGATGGTGGTTGGTAAGGGCCACCGAGTAGAACTCACCGACGGAGTTGTCGCCCACCAGCACGCAGCTGGGGTACTTCCAGGTGATGGCCGAGCCGGTTTCTACCTGGGTCCAGGAAATTTTTGAGTTCTTACCCGCGCAGAGGCCGCGCTTGGTGACGAAGTTGTAGATGCCCCCCTTGCCGTTTTCATCCCCGGCGTACCAGTTTTGCACGGTGGAATAGTTGATGGTGGCATCGTCCATGGCCACCAGTTCTACAATGGCCGCGTGGAGCTGGTTGCTGTCGTACATGGGGGCGGTGCAGCCCTCCAGGTAGGTGACGGAACTACCCGCTTCAGCCACAATCAGGGTGCGCTCAAACTGCCCCGAGTCGCCATTGTTGATGCGAAAGTAGGTCGACAGATCCATCGGACATTGGGTGTCTTTGGGAATGTAGACAAAGGAGCCATCGCTAAACACCGCCGAGTTGAGGGCCGCGAAGTAGTTGTCGCCAATGGGGATAACGGTGCCCATGTACTTCTCCACCAGCTCGGGGTGCTCCTGCAAGGCCTCCGAAATCGAGCAGAAAATGACCCCCACTTCCGCCAGCTTTGCTTTAAAGGTGGTGGCGACCGAGACGCTGTCAAAAATAGCATCGACCGCCACGTTGGCCAGGCGCTTTTGCTCCGAGAGCGGAATGCCCAGCTTCTCGAAGGTGTCGAGCAGGGTCGGGTCGACCTCATCGAGGCTGCCCAGCTTTTTGGGCTGGGTCTTGGGGGCCGAGTAGTAGATGATGTTTTGGTAGTCGATGGGGGGGTAGTTGACGTTGGGCCAAACGGGCTCTGCCATCGTCAACCATTTGCGATAGGCCCGCAGCCGAAACTCCAGCATGAACTGGGGCTCATTTTTTTTGGCTGAGATCAGTCTCACCACGTCTTCGCTGAGGCCGCGAGGAATGACGTCGGCCTCGATGTCGGTGGTAAAGCCGTATTTATAGGGCTGGCTAACAAGGGTCTGAACGGAAGCACTCATGACGCGACTCTTTGAACGGCTGCACAATCGGGGCAAGGGAGAAATCAGCGGGGCTAACCGGGCACCGGGGGCTTAATATTTGCTGGTTTCGGTGCGAATGGTTTCGAAGGAAATGTCTTGCTGGTCGCCCGCGAAGGGGTTGTCGGGGGTGAGAAAGAGCATGCAGTGGCATTCTTTGCGCTCTTGCATGGGGATGCAGGGGCAGTTCCAGTAGATGGCTTTGACTTCGGCCTCTTTGTCTTCGTAGTGGCGACAGGGACACAGGGGCGCGCCAAGATCGTCTTTGTGCTTGGCCAAGCCCTCTAGCACCACCGCAGTGACGCCGGGATCGGCACAGAAATAGGTACCGGTGCGATTGGCATAGCTCTGAGCGAAGTTACGCATCAGCTCTAGGTTTTTGTCGGAGGCCTGGGTGGTTTTGGTGTCAGTCATGAGAGGAGTAGTACGCTACACAGCCCAATAATTTTATACAATTAAAGCAACCTTGAAGTTGTCTAACTAGATCTTAGACTAGTTTAACAACACGAAGGTTGTCAAAGTGATTTTTTCCTGCCAAGCTGGGGGTGCTAGTCCAGCGCCCTGGGGCGGGCCGTCGGTCGTACATCCTTGGAAATAGTCGTTTTTTAAATGCCTAGGTGGGCTAATGCCATGACCTCCGTGCAGCAGACCTCCACAAAAGATGACATTTTGACCTATCTGCTCCGGCAGGGCGAGGCTACCGCCCACGATTTAGCCGAGCATTTGGAGGTGAGTGCCCAGGCTATTCGCCGCCACCTGAAGGATTTGGAGGCGGAGACCCTGATTGAGCACCGAGCGGTGCAGGAGGGGATGGGGCGGCCCAACTACCTCTATCACTTGAGCGCTAAGGGGCGCGATCGCCTCCCGGCCAAGTACGACGAATTTGCGATTTCGCTGCTCGACACCCTGGCGGAGGCGGTCGGCCAAGACCAGATGGGAGATATTCTTCGCAAGCAGTGGGAGCGCAAGGCCCTGGAGTATCGGGCTCGGGTAGGCACCGGCAGCGTCGCCGACCGGATCGCCCGACTGGTGAAGATTCGCAAGGACGAGGGCTATATGGCCGAGTGGTGCGAGGTGAACCCCGACGACCCCCTAGGTCAGCCTGGCCTCTCCTACGTCATTACTGAATACAACTGTGCTATTTCCCACATTGCCGAGTCGTTTCCCAGCGTGTGCGGCCACGAGCTAGAGATGTTTCAGGTGGCGCTGGCCGATTGCACCGTGGAGCGCACCCACTGGCTGGTGGAAGGAGAGCATCGCTGCGGCTACCTCGTGCGACAGCGCGGCTAGGGATTGGGGCGACAGCGCGGCTAGGGATTGGGGCGACAGCGCGGCTAGGGATTGGGGCGACAGCGCGGCTAGGGATTGGGGCGA
>JAIXUR010000617.1 GCA_027483425.1 Cyanobacteriota bacterium
GTAGCCGGGATAGAAGTCGCCCAGGGCAACCGAGATAATGCCCAGAAAGCCTTAGCTGTAGCTCAAGCCCAGCGAGAAACGGCGATCGCCGCCCTGGATCTTGACACGGTCAACGTAGACCGGGCTACGAAGCTGAGGGATGCGGGCGCCCTAGCTGAGATTCGCGTCGGCGAAGCCCTGGCGAAGCAAAAAGAGTCCCAGAGTCGGCTAGTGGCGGCCACCGAGCAAGTAGCCGCAGCCCAAGTCCAGATCACGCAAGCCGAAGCACAAATTCGTCAGGCCCAGGCTCAGGCTGATGCGTCCCGGGTCAGCGTTGATTTTCAAAATGTGGTCGCTCCAGTGGCTGGGGTACTCGATACTCTGACGGTCAACGTCGGGGATTATGTCACCGTTGGGCAGCCCGTCACTCGGGTCGCCCAGGTCGAGAGTCTATTTCTGAATATTGAGGTGCCACCAGAACGAGCCAACCAGCTCAGAACTGGACTGACGGTAGAGTTGCTCGATCCCAACAGCAAACAGCAGTTGGCAATAGGAAATTTAATCTTTGTTTCCCCGACGGTGAACGCCAATGCCCAGAGCATTTTAACCCGAGCCCAGTTTCGGAATGTGGAGGGCCGTTTGCGAGATGGTCAATATGTGGCGGCTCGCATCATCTGGCAAACTCAACCGGGGGTTTTGGTGCCGACCACGGCGATCTCGCGGTTAGGCGGAAAGGATTTTGTGTTTTTGGTGGCCGATCAACCCAATGACCAGGGGCAAGACTTTGTCACCCTCCAGCCCGTCGATCTAGGTGCGATTCAGGGCGATCGCTATCAGGTGCTGTCGGGCTTGGAGCAGGGAGACCGGATAGCGGTGTCTAACATCCTGAGGCTCAACGATAACGTGCCCATTACAGTCGAGTCAGGATCCTAGGGAAACACCATGGCTCTTTTTTCGATCGCCACCAACTTCATCAAACGCCCGGTACTGACCACCGTTTGTACCATCATTATTCTGCTGATTGGGGCGGTTTGCATTCCGCTGTTGCCGATTAACTACCTGCCGGATATTTCCCCCACTCAAATTCAGGTGCGGAGTTCCTACACCGGCGCGGATGTGGAAACCGTGGAAAATACCGTCACCACGATCCTCGAACGTAGCATTAACGGGGTGGAGGGCATGGACTACATGACCTCCCAAACCTTTGCCGGCAACAGCAGTATTTCAGTGGTGTTTCCCACCGGGGTGGATAAAGACATCAGCCAGGTCAACGTACAAAACCGGGTGGCCCAGGCCCTACCCCAGTTGCCGAGCCCGGTGCAGCAACTGGGGGTGTCTACCCGAGCGTCATCTAGCAGTATTTTGCTGGTTTTAGGTATCTATGCTGAAAACGGCGAGTACGATGACATTTTTATTAGCAACTATGTTGACCTGAACCTGACCGACGTCCTGCAACGGGTAACCGGGGTGGGGGATGTGCAGGTATTTGGTCTGAAGCAAAATGCCATGCGCCTCTGGCTCGACCCCCAGAAGCTGACGGCCCGCCAGCTGACAATGCTGGATGTGAGTAATGCGCTGCGATCGCAAAACGTGGTCGTGGGTGCGGGCTCCATCGGCCAGGAGCCGGTACCGGAGGGCCAGAGCTATGAACTCCCCATTCGCATCCAGGGTCGCCTCAGCAGCGCGGCAGAGTTTGAGAATTTAGTCATCAGAAGCCTACCCAACGGCACCCTAGTACGCCTCAAAGACGTCGGCTATGCCGAGCTAGGGGCTGAAAACTATGTCAGCAACGCCCAGGTCAATGGCCAGCCGGGGGTGGGCATTGCCATTTATCAACTCCCCGGTAGTAATGCCCTCGATGTGGGCGCTAACGTCAAAGCTGAGTTAGAAGCCGCGAGCCGGAGTTTTCCACCTGGGTTAACCTCTGCCATTGTCTACGACACCACTGAATTTATTCAGGTGTCGATCCGAGAGGTATTCATTACTCTGCTGCAGGCGATCGGGCTGGTAATTCTGGTTATCTTCATCTTCCTGCAAGACTGGCGCACCACCATCATTCCCGCCATTGCCATTCCGGTGGCGCTGATCGGCGCGCTGGCCTTTGCCTTTCTGTTTGGCTTCTCCCTCAACAGCCTCACCCTGTTTGGGCTGATTCTGGCGACGGGGCTGGTGGTAGACGATGCCATTGTGATTGTGGAAGCGGTGACCACCAAAATCTCGGAGGGGATGACCCCAACAGAGGCCTCCACCGCCGTTATGGATGAGATGGCGGGGGCGGTGGTCTCCACCTCCCTAGTGCTGATGGCGGTGTTTATTCCGGTGGCGTTTTTTCCTGGCACCACCGGTCAGCTTTACAAGCAGTTTGCCCTGATCATCGCTTTTTCGGTGGCGGTTTCAACGTTTAATGCGCTCAGCTTTAGTCCGAGTATGGCGGCCATTTTGCTGAGATCCCAGGCTGAAATGGAAGCCGATGCGGCCTCGGGCGGTGGCCCCCTGCGCTGGTTCTTTGACAAGTTTAACCAGGCCCTGGCCTGGATTTCTGCCCGGTATAAAGACTCAGTCGCCTACCTAATTCGCATTCGCTACATCGTCATAGCCGTCTTTGTGGCGGGTCTGGTGGCCACCTACTACATGTTCATCTCAGTGCCGGGGGGGTTTGTGCCCTCAGAAGACCAGGGCATTGTGATTGGCACGGTGCAGGGTCCCGATGGGGTCTCTGTGAGCTACACCGATGATGTGCTGAGATTTGTGGAAGCCAGCCTGGACGAAATTCCCGAAGTTGAGTCCTATTTTGTCGCCAGTGGGACCGGACTACAGGGGAGAGGGCCTAACCAGGGGCTCTTTTTTGCTAAATTAACCCACTGGGATGAGCGCACTGGCCCAGGTCAGAATGTCAATAGTATTCTCCGGCGGCTCAATCAGAAATTTTTCCAAAATCAGCAGGCTAGGATAGTTGCCTTTAACCCGCCGCCAATTCCCGGATTTAGCGCCACGGGGGAATCCGAGCTGGAGCTACAGGATCGCACCGGCGGTCGGTTTACGATGGACGACTTCTTGGGAGGAGCCCAGGATATCTTAGCGGCGGCCAACGCTAACCCTGCCATCAACGGCTCGGCGCGTACCCAGTTCACCACTGGCACCCCTCAACTACAGGTCGAGATCGATCGCAACCAGCTCGAAGCGCTGAATGTCGATTTCCAGCAGGCGTTGCAAACCATTGGCGCGTCGGTGGGATCACAGTATGTCAACGACTTTACCCTGGGCACCCGCAGCTATAAGGTCTTTGTGCAGGTTCAGGGCGACTATCGCAACACCCCGGACGATCTGCAAAACCTCTATGTCCGTTCCCGGACTGGTCAGATGATTCCCCTGGGCCAGCTAGCGACTGTCAGCCCCATCACCGGGCCGCAGATTATTCCCCACTTCAATGGCTATCGCTCGATTCGATTACAGTTCAGAGAAGCCGATGGCTACTCCAGCAGTCAGGCGATCGCCGCCATGGACGAGGCCGTGCAAACCGCCTCACTACCGGGGCTAGCCAGCGATTGGATCGGATTAGCCAAGGAGCAGATTGCCGCCGGTAGCCTGGGGGCCCTGGTCTTTTTGTTCGGCATCATCATGGTGTTTTTGACCCTGTCGGCCCAGTACGAAAGCTATGTTGACCCGATCATCATTCTGCTGACGGTGCCCCTGGCCATGCTCGGGGCGCTGCTATTCGTCGGTCTGCGGGGGCTCAACAACGACGTGTATGTCCAGGTAGCCCTGGTGATGCTGATTGGCCTGGCCAGTAAAAACGCCATCTTGATTGTGGAGTTTGCCAACCAGTCGCGGGCTGAGGGGTTGACCCTGGTGCAGGCAGCCCAAAAAGCGGCGGAAGAACGATTCCGACCGATTTTGATGACGGCGATTTCGTCGCTGGTGGGCTTCTTTCCCCTGGTGGTGGCGACTGGGGCCGGATCGGCCTCCCGCTGGGCATTGGGTACGGCTCTATTTGGTGGCCTGCTGGTGGCCACGGTACTGAGTTTCTTGGTTGTGCCCGTGCTCTATGTGGTGATCAAGAGCCTGGAGATGCATTTTCTGGGTTCAAAGACACCCCCGCCCCCTGGAGATGATGATGGGGTATCTGGCAATGGGTTTAGGGGAGATGATCGTGACATCTCCCCTGATCGGATCGATGGCACAGGTATCTCTGCTGAGGCTGAAGAGCCGGTTCATCCATCCTTTCAAGATGGGGCCTTTCAAGAGGGGGAGAATCCGGTTTGAGGGGGTTCTTGTTGATAGGTGCCTTAAGAGGTTGTTTGGAAAGCCTGCTGTTAGAAAATGGGGAGTTAAGCCATGAATTGGCGCAGAATGGTCTACACCGGCCTGGTGAATACAGCGGTTGGTTTGGGTTTGGGCCTAGTCCTGGGCAAGATGGCCCAGTCTCCCTATACGAGCACTGCCTATCAACGCCTGGGCCAAGTTTACCTGGTGGTAGGTGGGGTCGGAGGTTTCATCGTTGGCTGGAGCTGGGAAGGGTTGAGACAACTGAAGGAAAAGCGAGATTGGGAAGAGAGCCAGCGATCGCTGTCGGATGGCTCCGATCGCCGCTGATGGTTAACCTGACCTTAGTTCGGGATAATTTTTTCCTTCCCAAAAGCAGGCTAACGATCCCCTCCTCGGAGGGTTTAGGGGTGGGTCAATGGGGTTCAGGAGGGCGTCCAGTATCCGGCCGCCGGTTGAAGGTTGAGGTAGGAGGGACGTGGCATGGTGCCACAGCAGCTTTGCACCAGGTCATCGGTATCAGCGACGGGGATGACTGGACAGTGGAGGCGCTGGCTGACCTCCGCCACGCTCATATCGTCTAAAAACAAGGTGTCCTGAGGGTCACCAGAGTCGCTGGGCTTGAGCATCACCGTGGGCAGCAGCAGGGCATCGCCCAGGGGTCGATGCTGGGACGAACCGCTGCGACCATCTCCCAGTCCCAGCAGCAGATCGTGGCCGGTCAGCAGCCCAGTCACCGTCATGTCGCGCCCCCAGTAGTCGCTGGCGAGGGCGGCCAGGTGAACTGTGAGCCCCTGCACCTGGTTAAGGCGATCGACAATGGGCTGAAAGGCGTGCTCTACCGCATTGCCCACCACCCAGGTCAAGGTGCGCGGCGGGCTGACCGATGGGGGCAGGTGAGCCTTGGCTGACTGCTCAAACTGTTTGAGAAACTGTCGAATTGAGCCCACCCCATTGCCCAGTTGGGGGTAGTCTTCGTAGTGGCTTTCGGCGGGCACGCTTTGCTGGGCCAGGAGAAACCAC
>JAIXUR010000321.1 GCA_027483425.1 Cyanobacteriota bacterium
CTGGGGGCGATCGTGATCGCCATCGTGATTTTGGGCTGGGTATTTAAGCTGATCAAAAACACCCTTCAAACGGTGCTGCTGGTGGCTTTTTTGCTGCTGGCCTTATATTTCCTGTTTGGCATCGGCCCCGCCGCCATTTTGGAGCAAATTCAAACCTGGATTAGCAACGGGCTGAGTCGGTAGTTTTTATCGCTAGACCTAGCGGCGATGAAAGCAGACCTGGCCTTTGCCTAGAAGGTGCATCAGCCCACCGCCTAGAAATCGGGTGTCTTCTGCGTCTCACTTGAGCCTTTTGCATTGGCTTAGAACCCTGGATTCCTTGTCCTGCAGGCATCCAGGGGCGACTATCTAATCAATCGCGCCTCAATATTAGGACAAAGAAGCTAAAATAAATATTCCACGAAAGGAATACACTGCTCCTATGGCTTGGGACGTTGAGTACACCGACGAGTTTGGTGAATGGTGGGAAACCTTGCTGGAAGATGAGCAGGAGTCTATAGCAGCCTCGGTTCAGTTACTAGAAGCACGTGGCCCAATGCTGGGATTTCCCCACAGCAGCGGAGTTAATGGCTCAAAGTACGACCACATGCGTGAATTGAGAATCCAGCATAGCGGCAGACCGTTTCGGGTTTTATATGCGTTTGATCCACGCAGGATAGCCATTCTGCTGATCGGTGGCGACAAGACTGGCGATGACCGCTGGTACATCACCCATATCCCGATCGCGGACCAACTTTACAGAGAGCACCTCCATCAATTGCAAACAGAAGGGTTAATCGATGGCTAAAAATTTTTCAGAGCTCCGTGCCCAAATGACTCCAGAGGCTAGAGCCAGATCGGCCGCGAAAGCCGACGCTATGCTGCAAGAGATGCCCCTGCAAGAACTCCGACAGGCTAGGGGGTTGTCACAGAAAATGTTGGCTGATTTGCTCAAGGTACAGCAGCCTGCGATCGCCAAGCTCGAAAAACGTACTGACATCTATATCTCAACCCTGCGTAGCCATATTGAAGCCATGGGTGGCGAGCTTGAGATCATTGCTAAATTTCCAGATGGTGCAGTCAAAATCACCAACTTTGCTAGCTTGGATACGTCTACAGCGCTTCAGCCTGAGCCTCCATTGCCATACCTAGGCAACACCTAGAGCAACTTGTGCCTGGTATAGCAGGAGGTGCCATCAAGCAAACACCACCGTGCGGTTGCCGTAGACCAGGGTACGATTTTGCAAATGCAGTCGTACGGCGCGGGCTAGCACCATGCGCTCCACATCCTTTCCCTTTCGGATCAGTTCCTTCACATCGTCGCGGTGGCTAATGCGCACCACATCCTGCTCGATGATCGGGCCTTCGTCGAGGTCAGAGGTGACGTAGTGGGCGGTGGCCCCGATAATTTTGACCCCCCGCTGAAAGGCGCGCTGGTAGGGGTTGGCCCCCATAAAGGCGGGCAAAAACGAGTGATGAATATTGATCACCCGGTTGTACTGGTCGAGAAAGTCGGCGCTGAGCACCTGCATGTATTTGGCCAGCACTACCAGGTCGATGGCGTGATCCTTCAGCAGATCGAGCTGCCGCTGTTCCTGCTCGGCCTTGGTGTCTGCGGTCATGGGCAGGCACTCAAAGGCGATGCCAAACTGGTCGGCAATGGGCTTGAGGTGGGGATGGTTGCTCACAATCAGGGCAATTTCGGCCTTGAACTCCCTGGCCTTGTGTCGCCAGAGCAGGTCGAGCAGGCAGTGGTCTTGGTGGCTCACCCAGATCGACAGCCGGGGCACCGCATCTGAAAAGTGGAGCCGCCAGGTGGCCCCTAGGGGTTGGGCGATCGCACCAAACGCTGGCCCAATGATCTCCCTGGGCAGATTAAACCCCTCGAGCTCCCACTCAAGGCGCGATAAAAACAGCCCCGCCTCGGGATCGCGATGCTGATCGGCGTGGAGAATGTTGCCGCCATTGGCGTAGATAAAGTTAGCGATTTTGGCGACTAACCCCTTTTGGTCGGGGCAAGAGAACAGCAAAATAGCGGTGGGAGAACCCATAGCAGTCAACGCTAAAACAAGACAGTAGGCTCAGCCTAGCACCCGTTACGGGACTCCGTTGGGGGTGTCAGCATCGCTTTTCGCAGGCACTGGCTCGGCTAGGTTATCAGCAACCTGTGCTGCTGTACCAGGGGTTTAGGGATTAGCTGGTGTCCCTGGCGCGGGGGCTCCGTCTGACCCAGGGGAGCCGCTATCCCCCGCTGATGACGACTCATTCTGGGTGCCCTCAGGTGCCAGCGTCTCGACAGGCAACTTCCATTCGTCTAAGGGGCGGTTAATGCCGTTGGCCACGTCGCGGGTAACCACGAGAACGGGGTAATCTTGCCCCTCTGCCGGGGGCCAGGGGGCAGGATCGACCACGACGTAGTCGGCCCCGCCGCTAAAGTCAGGGCCACCCAAGATTAGCTTGTGGGCGGTGCCGTCTTGGAGGGTGACGGTGACCACGCCCACCGGGGCCGTAAAACCAAAGTCGGTGGCCTGGTCGGCCGGCATCGTCACCGTTTGCAGGGGCGAGTCGGTAGTGAGACGACTGAGCAAAAAGGCTACGGCCCCCGGTTCGGCCAGGGCCTGGTCGGGTGCGGTCATTTGCCAGCTGCCGTCGTCGCCCCGCTCAAAGATCAAGGTTTCATCGCCGCGATCGACGGTGAGGGTGGCGACATCGGTCTCCTCAAAGGTGAAGATACTGCCCCTCGGCTCGGCCTGGGTGGTGGACTCGGGAGACTGCGATCGCTGCGACTCGGCAATCAGCACCCCAGCCCCCAGCAAGAAGGCGGCCCCCACCAGAATTAACGTACTGCGCTGAAATTTCATAGCTCCTAGACTGCGACGGTCAGGATCAGACCCATCGTGATGTGCTGATCCATCCTACGACCTAGGCGACGGGTTGGATTGGCATGTTTTCACCTGGGATCCGATGGCCCTTACCCTAGGTGCTATGGCCGTAGCACCTGGACAAGGGCTACGGCTATACAGGCGAAGGCCGCCCCTAGGCCGCCGAAAGCACGGGAGTGGGTTTGGTCTCAACGGCGGCGGCGCTGGAGAGCTGAGCCAAGATACCGTTGACGTTGGCCTTGGCGTCGCCAAAGAACATCAGCGTGTTGTCGTTGAAGAAGAGGGGGTTATCGACCCCGGCGTAGCCCGACGACAGGCTGCGCTTGAGCACCACCACCGTGCCCGCCCCCCACACTTCCATCACGGGCATACCGGCAATGGGGCTGGTGGGATCATGTTTGGCGCTGGGGTTAACGGTGTCGTTGGCCCCGACCACCAGCACCACATCGGTCGTCGCCAGATCCTCATTAATTTCATCCATCTCGAGCACGATGTCGTAGGGCACGTTGGCCTCGGCCAGCAACACGTTCATGTGACCGGGCATGCGACCCGCCACGGGGTGAATCCCAAACCGTACCTGTTTACCCTGGGCTCGCAAAATTCGGGTAATTTCGGCCACGGCGTGCTGGGCCTGGGCGACGGCCATGCCATAGCCAGGTACGATCACCACACTCTGGGCATTGGCCAGTAGATCCACCACCTCCCCGGTGTTGGTGCTGGTGGCGCTGCCTTCCACCGTGGTTTTGCCCGTGCTGGTAGCGGTGGCTCCAAAGCCCCCCAGCAGTACGTTAATGAAGGATCGGTTCATGCCCTTACACATGATGTAGCTGAGAATGGCCCCACTGCTGCCGACCAGGGCCCCGGTAATAATCAGCAGGTCGTTGTTGAGCATAAAGCCCGCCGCCGCTGAGGCCAGGCCCGAGTAGCTGTTGAGCAGAGAGATCACCACCGCCATGTCGGCCCCGCCGATGGCCATCACAATCACAATGCCAAAGACAGCCCCGATCGCCGTCATGGCCCCCAAAATCACCAGCCCATCATTCCCCGTAGCGGTGAGGAAGGGCGCTCCGAGCACGGTCATCGCCCCCAGCATCCCCAGGGTAAAGACGTGGCGGGCCGGTAGCAGCACCGCTCGGCTGGGCACCCAACCCCGCAGTTTAGCCACCGCCACCACCGAACCGGTAAAGGTGACGATGCCAATGAAAACCCCCACGTAGATCTCCACCCGGTGGATGGTCACATCGCCCCCCACCAGCGCCGCGCTGGGCTGGAGGTACTCCGCAAAGCCCACCAGCACCGCCGCCAGGCCCACAAAGCTGTTAAGCAAGGCCACCATTTCGGGCATATCGGTCATCGCCACGCGGGCGGCCGCCAGTACCCCCACCAAGACGCCCAGCCCAATGGAGCTGATTTGGATCGGGTAGCCCTGGCTAATACCCGCCGTGGCGGCAAAGGCGATCGCCATGCCCAAGATGCCCAGCAGGTTGCCCCGCGTTGCGGTTTCGGGCTGCGACAGCCCGGCCAGACTGAGAATAAACAGGGCGCTGGCGACAATGTAGGCCGTCGTTACGAGGTTATTTTCCATAGGGGAAGTGAGTGGGTAGGTGAATAGGGTGAACAACGTAGCGTGGGTCGCTTAAACCATCTTTGGGGCCAACCAATAACCCCCAAACGACCCACGATCAACGACATCGGAGCATTTGCGTCAATCGGGATCGCTCAAACCATCTTGGGGGTCAACCCATACCTCCCCAACGACCCACGGTCCAAATTGTGGGTTGCCTTATGCGGGGATCGTGGGTCGCAGGCAGGTGATGGGTCAGAGAACATGGGCTGAGTCGGCGACCCACGCTACTTGTGGAACATGTTGAGCATGCGCTGGGACACCATGAAGCCTCCAGCGATGTTGACGGTACCGAGGAAGAGGGCGATCGCGCCCAAAATCGTCATCGGTGAGGTGATATCCCCCGAGATCTGAAGCATGCCGCCGATGATAATGATGCCGCTGATGGCATTGGTGACACTCATCAGGGGGGTGTGGAGCGAGGGCGACACATCCCAAATCACCTTCCAGCCCAGGAAGCTGGCCAGCACAAACACGGTCAGGTGGGTCATAAACGAGGTCGGCGCCCAGAGGCCAATGGCCACGCAGGCCAGGCCAATCAGGACAGGCCAGAGCAGCTGGCTATACCAGGGTTTAGCGGCGGGCACCGTTTCAACGGCGGGCCCCGATGGCTGGCTGCTAGGAGCAGGAGCGGGGGCCTCCACCTTCGGCGGGGGCCAGGTCACCTGGCCATCGTGGATCACGGTGGTGGCGCGAATCACCTGGTCTTCCATATCGATCGCAAAGTTCTCGGCGCCGCCCAGGTCACTGAGCAGGTGAACCAGGTTGTTGCCGTAGAGCTGGCTGGCCTGGGAAGCCATCCGGCTAGGCAGGTCGGTCAGACCAATGATGGTAACGCCGTTGTAGACAATGACTTCGCCGGGCTGGGTGACTTCGCAGTTGCCCCCCTGTTCAGCGGCGAGATCGACCACGACCGAGCCGGGCTTCATGCTCTCGACCATCTCACGGGTGATCAACAACGGGGCCGGTTTGCCGGGGATCAGCGCCGTGGTGATAATAATATCGACATCCTTGGCCTGCTGGGCAAACAGGGCCATCTCGGCGGCAATAAAGGCCTGGCTCATCACCTTGGCATAGCCGCCTTCGCCGCTGCCGTCCTCTTCAAAGTGCAGCTCTAGAAACTCTGCGCCGAGACTTTGCACCTGCTCTTTAACCACCAGGCGGGTATCAAAGGCTTTGACGATCGCCCCTAGGCTCTTGGCCGCACCGATCGCCGCCAACCCCGCCACGCCGACGCCGATTACCATGACCTTGGCCGGGGGCATTTTGCCCGCCGCAGTGATTTGGCCGGTAAAGCAGCGACCAAAATGGCTGGCCGCCTCAATCACCGCTCGGTAGCCGCCGATGTTGGCCATCGAACTCAGCGCGTCGAGCTTTTGGGCGCGGCTAATCCGGGGCACCGAGTCCATGGCTAGCACGGTACCGCCCTGCTCCGCCAGCTCCGCCAAGAGTTCAGGATTTTGGGCCGGCCAGATGAAGCTGACTAGGGTACTGCTGGGCTTGAGCAGAGTGGCTTCGTGGCGGTCTAGGTCGGGGTGCCACTGGGGCGATCGCACCTTGAGCACCACATCGGCGGCCTGCCAGAGGCTAGGGGCATCGGCCACAATGGTGCAGCCCGCCGCCTCGTAGGCACTGTTGGTAAAGCTGGCTCCAGCTCCGGCCTGGGTCTCCACCAGCACCTCAAAGCCCAATTTTTGCAGCTTGCGAGCTGTATCAGGGGTAGCGGCCACCCGTTTTTCGCCCGCAAAAATTTCCTTAGGAATGCCAACCGTTAACCCCCTGGGCATCGCCTCGATTGGAGCGGCCACAGAGTTGTCTTGGGATGCTGTAAGCGTCATAGGTAATTACGGCCAAAATGGCCCTATAGGGACAGAACACAGGCACAGAAAAACACAATACCGAAGCAGAGCTTCCCCCACGTCCCGCAATGGGGTGCCCCTAAACACCTATGTGCATTAGGGGCACCTCATTGCCGTGATGTTAACAATTTAAAAAACGGCCAAACACAACCAATTCTTACGTGGCCTTTGACTACCACCATCGGTCAAATCAATCAAAACCACTGAGATATTCAGATTGTTTTTTGATTTCAACACTCTGCGATGATGCAACAGTAGATAGTCCCAGGCTACTCTCTGGCCATAGTAATCAGACTCTTTCTGGCTTTTCACACCCCTGCTTGACTCGGATAGGGAGTGAACCTCGAGGGCACCCAACCGCAATCCGTTCGGCTGCCCTCCGGGCTAACGCCCGGCCACCAGGACCTCCACCAAATCTAAAAACCCCTCTACCTCGGCGGACTGGGTGACATAGGCAGGGTGGTGAGCGAGATGCGACCAGTAGTCTTTGACATTGGCAACCCCCACCGAATAGGGAAACAGCGCCCGATTAAACAGGCTCTCGTCGTTGGGGCTGTCGCCCAGGGTGACCACCTGGGCGGTAGACAGGGACGCGAAGTGACGCTCTAACAGGCGTTGCAACCCCGCCGCCTTACACTGTCCGGGGGTAAACAGGTGGCACTGCACCGTGCTGTAGGTAAAGCCCCAGCCCAAAGCGCCGCACACCTGGGCCATCTCTGCTAAGTCAGTCTGGGTCAGGCCGTGGATGTCAAAGGTCCAGTCGGTCAGACGAAAGCAGTTGTCGTCGGACTCCCGCAGGTGGGGCCACCGCTGCTGAAGCTGGCTAAACAGGGCGGCCAGCCGCTGGCGATGGACAACTAGGTCTGGAATATCGATCAAGGGCTCTGGGGGAGAGGCCTGGGGAAAATACAGGCCGCCGTTTTCAGCCATGGCTCCCACCACCGGTAGATAGTGGGCGAGACCATTGACCCACCCGGCGGAGCGTCCGGTGACAATGACCACGGGTAGACCGACCGCCTGAAGTTGTTCTAGCCCTTTCAGCAGGGCAGCGGTAAACTTACCCTGGCGGGTGAGGGTGCCATCCATATCGGTGGCCAGCAGCCCGATCGGCAATGCCCCGGGTTCGCGGTTGATCGGTAATGGTTGAAACTCGCCCATCGGGTCTACACTTTGAGACTACGCATTTGAGATTACTCACCCTGAAGGCGTTAGCGCCTATCCCAGGCCCTTCTAGAACGACGGCTGGCCCAGGCTACGGATTGACCCTATGAGCACGTTAGCACCCGATCAACGCAACTACTACTATCTGCTGGAAGGGGGCCGAGCGGGGGTGCATAAGCCGATTTTGGCGGCCCTCTACGCCGTTCACAGCCAACCCCAGCTCACCGATGGCGAAATGGGGCTGGGCATTGCTCCGGTCAACCAGATCGATATCCATGAGGTCGACCGGTTTCCAGCCCAGGTTCAGTACGCCGCCAACACCATTCGCAGCCTCACCAATGGGCTGATTGACCAGGGCTGGACCGGGGCTGACATTTGGGATGCCAGTGTGGGTCGCTACAGCGATCGCTATCTCCAGGCCGTGGCCCAGGGCTTTACCCCGGCGGAGGGCGATCGCGAAGCAGCCCAGCTCGAACCCAGCGATCCCGCGGCGCTGCTCCAGGCCTACCTAGACGACATCGGCACCGACTACAGCGGGGCACAGTTACCCCAGAGCTTGGCCAAGCTTGACCCCGCCCTCCTGGCCTTTGCCGAGCGGGTGGCACCCAACTACGGACGACTCGATCATCAGCGTCAGGCCCTGGTAGAAGCCGTGCGTCTCTGGCGACAGCTGAACACGGCAGATGCCGCCTACGCCGCCCTTGGGGTAGCCCTTGACCCGGTGCCCGACGAAGCGGCTCTGGACAATGCCCTGGTGGCGTTTATTCAGTCTGCCGCCCGCTACTACGCGGGCTACCCCAACCAGCGGGAGGCGCTGATTCGCCTGGTGCAGCTGTGGCGCGAGATGGATACCCGTGAGGAAGCGATCGAGTGGCTGCTCACCAACGACCCCTTTGCCACGGAAACAAATCTACACATCATTGACCCGGCCCTGATTGCCTTTGTGCAAAAGATTCCAGAACTCTATGGCGGCCAGGGCGATTTACGGTTTGCCCTCACCGAAGGCTACCGCCGCTGGTTTGGCCTCGACTCGCGCACCACCGCCATTCAACGGCTGGGGGTCAACCCCGCTGACCTGGCCCAAAACACCGCCAACCCCACGGCCCTGGAGGCGTCGGCCCGCACCCTCGATCGCGCCCTGCTGGACTTTGCCGCCAGCATTCCCACCGCCTATAGCCAAACCGAGCAACAGCGAGAGGCCCTGGTGCGGCTGGTGCAGATTTGGCGACGACTGGAGGGCCGCACCCCCACCCTGCAGTCCCTCTTTGAGGATCTGCGCCGCCTGGAGCGGGCGGCCCCATCATCCCCCGATGCGATGCCTGCTCCAGTACCCGCGCCGTCGCCCCCCCGCCCCCCACAGTGGACCCCCCACAACCTGCAGCTGGACGCCAGCATTGTGCCGAACGGGAACTTTACCTGGGCCGAAGCCACCCGAGGGGGGGCCCGCATGCCCCCCAACCAGGCCACGGTAGAGGCCATTGTGCGGATTGCCACCCTGGCCCAGCAGGCCCGCGATCGCATCGGTCGGCCGTTTTTGATTACCAGTTGGTATCGCCCCGCTGAGATCAACCGCCGAGTCGGTGGAGCCTCCCAAAGTCGCCACATAGTGGGCGATGCAATCGATTTTTACTGCGTTGGCCTGACGGGCAACCAGGTCTACTGGTCCCTCGACCCCTGGTGGCCCGGTGGGCTAGGCCGCTACAGTCGATTTCCAGCCCTGGTGCATTTAGACGCCCGGGGGCAGCGGGCGCGGTGGACTCACTAGGGGGCAACAACGTGACAATTCCTGGGTTGATGGGGCCACCAGCGGCTCTGAGAGACCGCCTAGAGGCCATGGTAGAAGCGGTGGTGATCGGCGATCGCTGGGCGATCCACCGCTCCGATAGTCTGGCCATGGGCGATCGGGGGTGGCAAGGAGGATTCCTGCGGGTGGGCCAAGCCTGTGCCGGGGGGGATGTCCTGCCCCCACAACTCTGGCGACCCCAGTTCCAGGGTCTGACCTCGGCGGCGGCGGTAGCCGTCAATGCGTTTCCCTACCTGTGGATCAAGGCCGATGCCCATGGTCACCACCGGGCCGCCCTCGGCCGTTGGGCCTCAGATCTGGGAGTC
>JAIXUR010000640.1 GCA_027483425.1 Cyanobacteriota bacterium
AGCGGTAAATAGGGTCATCAATTTGCGTGATGTTAAGGACTTAACAACTAGTACCAGCCTGATTGATGGTACACGTTTCTACAACTATGTTAGTTAAGCGAAGTCGTCCGTGCAAACGTCTCCCGAAGGGAGGAAGCCAAAACCCATCTGAGATATTCCTTTCGATTCTACCCAGGGAACGGTTACGAATTATCTATAGGGGACAGCATTATGAATACGACTGAAAATGCAATCGATGCCACACCAGAATCAACCCAAGGAAAGCTTGGATTTTGGATGGCAACAGCGTTAGTCATTGGCAATATGATCGGCTCTGGAGTGTTTCTCCTGCCTGCTTCCCTGGGCCCCTATGGAGGAATTTCGATTATTGGCTGGTTATTCACCTCAGCCGGAGCGCTGTGTTTGGCGCTGGTGTTTGCCAAACTCTCGTCCTGGGTGCCTAAGGCTGGAGGCCCCTACGCCTATGCCCGATTGGGGTTTGGAGATTTTATTGGCTTTTGGATTGCCTGGGGCTATTGGATTGCAGCTTGGGCAGGCAATGCCGCGATCGCTGTGGCTTGTGTCAGCTACCTCAAGGTATTTTTTCCCATTTTAGACAGCAGCACCTGGGTCGCAGGGATGGCGGCGATCGCCCTGATCTGGTTTTTTACCTGGATCAACTGCCGTGGCATCCGAGAAGCAGGGATGACTCAGTTGATTACCACCATTATCAAAATTGTGCCGCTGGTGGCGATCGCTACCCTGGGCTTGTTCTGGATCAATGGTAATAACTTTGTACCCTTTAACCCCACTGACCAGCCTGCTTTCTCTGCCGTCTCCTCCGTGGCGACGCTGACGCTGTGGGCCTTCATTGGGTTAGAATCGGCCACCATCCCAGCCGCCAATGTAGTCAATCCCAAGAAAAATATTCCCCGCGCCACCATTATTGGCACCGTTGTCACGGCCTTGGTGTACGTCCTCAGCACCGTGGCCGTGATTGGCATTTTGCCCAGAGAAACCCTGTCTAACTCGGCGGCTCCCTTTGCCGACGCGGCTCGCGCCATCTGGGGCAGCTGGGCCTATTACGCGGTCGCATTTGGTGCGGTGGTCTCTTCTGCGGGGGCGCTCAACGGCTGGATTATGTTGCAGGGGCAGGTGCCGATGGCCGCCGCGATGGACAATTTGTTTCCAAAGGAGTTCGCGCGCATCTCCAACCGGGGAGTGCCTGCCTTTGGCATCATTCTTTCCAGTTTGTTAATCACAGTGTTGATGATCTTGAATTATTCGGGCACTAAAACCCTGATCGATATTTTCAACTTTGTGATTCTGCTGGCCACGCTAACGACGTTGATTCCCTACGCCTTTTGTGCGATCGCTGAATTCCTGATCTTCCTGCACGATCCGGCTCAGTTTGGCGGACGGCGGTCGTTTAGAGGATCGGGTGTGGTTGCGGCGATCGCCTTTATTTACTCAGTCTGGGCCATCTACGGCTCCGGTGCCGAGATTGTACTTTACGGCTTCATTTTGCTTTTGGCGGGCATTCCAGTGTACGTCTGGCTGGTCAGGCAACAACAGATGCAGTCCACCACACAGCTACTACCCAGCAGCAGCGAACCCCCTATGGGTGTAGCAGGTCATTGAAACATTATCCATAATCAGGAGAATAGCAAAATGGTTTCCTATGGTGTTTACTCAGAAATTGGCAAACTGCGTACCGTGCTCGTGTGTAGACCGGGACTGGCCCATCTTCGCCTAACTCCCCACAACCGTGAGGCGCTGTTATTTGATGATGTGTTGTGGGTACATGAAGCTAAAAACGAGCATCATAACTTTGTCACGCTGATGCAGGAACGTGGTGTTGACGTTCTAGAGATGCATGATTTATTAACTGAAATCTTGGATGATAAAACCGCTAGAGCCTGGATACTCGATCGCAAAATTACCCCTGATCAAGTGGGAGTCACAGGGTTAATAGAATTGCGGAGTTGGCTAGATGAAATGCCGTCGGAACCATTGGCCGAGTATTTGATCGGTGGTTTGTCAGCTCAAGAAATTCCGTTTCCGCCGTACAAAAACTTGGGGCAGTTTGTCGATTCTGGGATGTTGATCATCCCCTCTTTGCCCAATATGCTGTTTACCCGTGACACGAGCTGCTGGATTTTTAATGGCGTTACGCTCAACGCTCTCCACTATCCTGCCCGTCGTCACGAAACCCTTTTAGTGACAGCGATTTATAAATTCCATTTCCTGTTTAAACAGGCTGATTTTCACATCTGGTGGGGTGATCCGGATGTGGATCATGGTGCGGCGACCCTGGAAGGGGGCGATGTCATGCCCCTGGCTAACGGAGTAGTGCTGATTGGCATGGGGCAGCGCACCACTCCCCAAGCGGTGGCGCAAGTTGCCCAGTCGTTGTTTCAACATGATGCAGCAGAGCATATTATTGTGGCGCAATTGCCCAAGAGTCGTGCCGCGATGCACCTCGACACCGTATTTACCTTTTGCGATCGCGATCTTGTCACCCTTTACCCCGATGTGGTCGATGGCATTCGCCCCTATAGCCTAAGACCGGGCGATCGCCCATCCGAGTTCGATATTCGGCCTGAAGAAAAACCCTTCTTGGATGTTGTGGCTGACGCCTTGGGCTTGAAAAAACTGCGCGTTGTAACCACGGGTGGAGACACCTATGAGGCCGAACGGGAGCAGTGGGATGACGGCAATAATATTATTGCCCTAGAACCCGGTGTAGTAATTGCCTACGACCGCAACGTCTATACCAATACCAAGCTGCGAAAAGCCGGAGTTGAAGTGATTACAATTGCTGGCTCAGAACTGGGTCGGGGGCGCGGCGGTGGGCACTGCATGACCTGCCCGATTCTGCGCGATCCCATTTCCTAGAGAATTACAACGTCAATAACAAATCAATCTGTTTGACTGACAAAACTTTAGAGGTAGGTTGGGTGAAACGCAGTGGAACCCAACGCCAGAACTAGTTTTGTTGGGTTCTGCTATCGCGCCACCCAACCTACACAATAATAGACATTTCGAAGTTTTTTTAGTCGATCAGCAAATCAATAACGCTGTCAAAAAAGAGTATCCACAATGTCATTCAATCTTCGCAATCGCAGTTTATTAAAGATGCCAGATATAAACCGGCGAGAACTGCTTTATCTCCTCGATTTGGCGCAGGATTTGAAACATGCCAAATATTCTAAAACCGAGCAGCAGCATCTCAAGGGCAAGAATATAGTATTGATTTTTGAGAAATCTTCGACCCGCACCCGCTGTTCCTTTGAAGTGGCGTGTTTTGACCAGGGAGCCAACGTTTCCTATCTCGACACCGCTGGCTCTCAAATTGGCCATAAGGAATCGATTCAGGACACGGCACGAGTGCTGGGGCGAATGTACGACGGAATTGAATATCGGGGATTCGCCCAAGAGACCGTGGAACAACTGGCGCACTACAGTGGTGTACCCGTATATAACGGTTTGACCGATGAATCCCACCCGACACAGGTGCTGGCCGATTTTATGACCATGCGTGAACATAGCGACAAGCCCCTCCATGACATTTCCTTCTGCTTCCTGGGGGATTGTCGATTTAATATGGCAAATTCCCTGATGCTGGGGGGATGCACCGTGGGCATGGATGTGCGCTTAGTCGGGCCAACGGCCTATTTACCTACGGACGATGTGACGGCGATCGCCCATCAACTGGCGGCCAAGTCGGGTGCCAAGCTCACAATCACAGACAATGCCCTGGAGGCCATTCAGGGGGTTGATTTCATCTATACCGATGTTTGGGTGTCGATGGGTGAACCGGATGCCGTTTGGGAAGAACGGCTAAGACTCCTGAAACCCTATCAGGTGAATCAGGCCTTAATGACGGCAACCGGCAATCCTCGGACTCAGTTTCTCCACTGTCTGCCCTCGTTGCACAATACTCATACTAAAGTCGGCAAAGAGATTTTCGAGAAGTATGGCATCGAAGAGATGGAAGTAACCGATGAGGTTTTTGAATCAGAAGCGTCTATCGTTTTTGATCAAGCGGAAAATCGGATGCACACCATCAAGGCCCTGCTCGTTGCCACCTTGGGAGACTAAAGGAGAATTAAAATGCGTATTGTTGTTGCATTAGGGGGCAATGCCCTGCTGCGTCGGGGACAACCCATGACGGCTCAAAATCAACAGACTAACATCCAAACGGCGGCTCGCGCGATCGCTACTTTAGCACCCGATCATGACTTAATCATTGTCCACGGCAACGGCCCACAGGTGGGATTGCTGGCGCTCCAGGCAGAGGCCTATAAGACTATTCAACCCTATCCGTTAGATATTCTCAATGCCGAAAGCGAAGGCATGATTGGCTACATGATTGAACAAGAGTTGCGCAATCAACTGCCCGATCGCCAAGTGGTTACCCTGCTGACTCAAATCGAGGTCGATGCGAATGATCCGGCCTTTACCGATCCGACCAAGCCAATTGGCTCTATTTATACCCAGGCAGAAGCCGAACAGTTGGCCGCCGAGCGAGGATGGGCGATCGCCCCTGATGGCGAGGCCTACCGACGAGTGGTGCCTTCACCGGAACCACGGCGGATTATTGAATTGGGTGCGATTCAACTGCTAGTCCAATCGGGGGCGCTGGTGATCTGCGTCGGGGGCGGCGGCATTCCCGTTGTGGTGACCCCCACAGGTGCCATTCACGGGGTAGAAGCCGTGATTGATAAAGATTTGGCCGCCGCCCTGTTAGCCGCATCGTTGAAGGTTGATGCCCTGCTGTTGCTGACCGATGTGGATGCCGTCTATGCCAATTGGGGCACTGCCGACGCTCAACCGCTCCACCACGTCTCGCCAGAGCAATTGCGGCACTATACCTTTGCACCGGGTTCAATGGCTCCAAAAGTCGAGGCGATCTGCCGATTTGTCGAGCAAACCGGTGGAATAGCAGGAACAGGCCGACTCGAGGATGCGGCGGCTATTTTAAGCGGTCAGGCAGGGACGTTGGTGCGACCAGCACCCACTGGAGATAGTCCCACGAGGGCAGCAGAATCGTTGACCCATTAATGGGCGCTAGATCACTCGCGTAGGGAGTCATCTATCCAAAATTTCATCGTTTTTTATTCAGGGAAATTCTCCTTCTCAGGCTCTATCTATCGCTAATTGCAGGCCGCTTCTGGTCAAAATACTGTAGCTTTTTCTATGCCCACTTCCCTGCAAAATCCGGCGATCGCAACGACTCTTCCCTCCCTAGCTGATATCACTATTCACATTAAGGGATTATACAAACACTACGGCAAGACCGCGGCCCTTCGTGGGATCAATCTGGAGGTTGGTCGGGGCGAGCTGTTTGGCTTGATTGGCCCCGATGGAGCGGGCAAAACCACCACGTTTAATATTCTCGGTGGTGTAATGGAAGCCACGGCCGGGGAAGCCAAAATTTTAGGGTTGCCCGCGCGGGATGCCCGCAACGATACGGGCTACCTCACCCAGCAATTTTCTCTCTACGCCGATCTGAGCGTACTTGAAAATATTAACTACAGTGCCGGACTGCGGTTAGTCCCAGAACAAGAACTGGAGACCCGCCGCAATCGATATCTCAAACTCATGCAGTTAGATCAGTTTTGCGATCGCCTAGCTGGCCGACTATCGGGGGGCATGAGACAGAAGCTCGCCCTCTGCTGTGCGCTGATCGCAGAACCCCAAGTCCTTTTTCTAGACGAGCCGACTACCGGCGTTGATACGATTGCTCGGCGGGAATTTTGGGATATTCTGGCCGGCTTAACCGCCCAGGGAATTACGGTGGTAGTGGCGACCCCCGATTTAGATGAAGCCGAACGGTGCGATCGCGTTGCTTTAATGTACGACGGGCAGATCCAACAAATGGGTACCCCGACGAAACTAAAAGCCGATTTGGGGCTACAACGCTTAGTGATCCGGACCTCTGAGTTAGTCAAAACAGAACAAGCCTTACTGCCGCTGGTGCAGACCGGAGAACTGGCTGATATCTCGACCTTGGGCGATCGCCTTGAAGTCCTCACCCAAGAGGCCCAACTTGGGGAAAAATTGGTGCGCGATCGGCTGACCCAGGCTCACCTAGACTGTGATTCCATTCAACCCGAAGCAGCCACCCTGGAGAACGTTTTCACCACCCTCCTCCGTCGTCAAGGCGGTGTTCCCCAATCGATCCCGTTCCCTCGCTCCCAGCCATCCTCCCCTACCCCCACCCCGTCATCGTCTACCATTGCGATTGCCGCCCGCGACCTCAACCGCCACTTTGGCGACTTTCATGCCGTCGTCGATCTAAACCTAGACATCCATTACGGCGAAGTCTACGGACTGCTAGGTGCCAACGGAGCCGGAAAAACCACCACCATCAAGATGCTGTGCGGGCTGTTACCCATCAGTTCTGGGCACATGGCGATCGCCGGGGAAACGGGCGATCTGCGCAGTCCCGCCCTGCGCCAGCGGATGGGCTACATGAGCCAAAAATTTACCCTCTACGACGACCTGACGATTTTAGAAAATTTGAAATTTTATAGTGGGGTATACGGTATTCCACCTCGACAGCAGCGAGAAAAAATCCGCTGGGTGCTGTCAATTTGTGGGTTAGAAGGGCAGGAAGATTTACTCACTCGCCAGCTACCGGGAGGGTGGAAACAGCGGGTGGCCTTTGGCGCTTCGGTCATGCATGAACCAGAGATTTTATTTCTAGATGAACCGACCTCTGGGGTCGACGTCCTGGCTCGACAGCAATTTTGGCAATTAATCAACGATTTTGCCCGCCATGGCACCGCCATTCTGGTCACCACCCACTACATGAATGAAGCCGAACAGTGTAACCGGATGTGCTTTATGGTGGCGGGGCGCAAGGTGGCTGAGGGTTCAGCCAGCGAAATTAAAGCCAGACAGCCCGGTCAGTTATTTGAATTGCGCATAGAACAATTACAGGCCAGCTACGATCGCCTGCGACAACATTTAGAACCTTGGCGAGTGTCGATTTTTGGCGATCGCCTCCATGTCGTATTGGACAATCCTCAGCAGGAATTGGCCCAGATGAAGTCCCTACTGCAATCATCCAATTTGCCGCTGCTAGACACCCAACCCATTCCTTTTTCGTTGGAAGATGCCTTTATTGGTGAAGTGCAACGGGCCGGAGGCGCGCCGCCATGATCATCCGCCGCATTCGCAACCAATTTTTTAAAGAGTTAGACCAGTTCCAGCGCGATCGCTTAGGCGTTTCCCTGGCCTTTATTTTACCTGTGATTGCACTCCTCATCATTGGCTTTGCCATTCGCCTAGAAGCCAAAAATATTCCGCTCGTGGTGCGTGATCTTGACCAAACCGGTCTGAGTCGCAGCTACATCGAGCGACTTTATGCCACCAATCTATTTGTTCCCGTTCCATGGCAAGGGGCACGCTTTCCCGATGCCCTTGATCGGGATATGGCCCAGATCCAAGTGACCATTCCGGCGGGCTTTACCGCCGATGTCAACGAAAAAAAAAAAAAAAAAGTGGAGGTCGTGATTGATGG
>JAIXUR010000156.1 GCA_027483425.1 Cyanobacteriota bacterium
ACCAGGGCCTCGTCGCCCACCATGGTGTCGAGGAAGCTGGCGATCGCACCCTGGAGCGCCTTGCGCACCCGCTGGTTGTTCAGCCGCCCAATAAAGGGATCCGCCGACAGCCGAATGCCCCGCTTAGCGGCATCCACAATGCGGCGGGTCGTCACCTGGGTAAAGGCTCCGGTATCGGTGGTCACGCCGCGCACAACGCGCACCCCGCGCCGCTCTTCGAGGGCTAGCACCCGACCACTCACCAGTTGCACCGTTTCTCCGTAGGAGAAGCGCTGGGTGAGGCGAGTCACCCCCGGCAGCACCTTGTTGGTAGGGCTAGACTGCACCGCCAAGCTGCCCACCAGCCCAGCCACCGCCGCCGCCGTATACCGGGCGGGTAGGGGCACGTCTTCTGAGGCAGCGGCATCAAAGCTGTAGACCCCCGGCGTGACAAAGATGATGCGATCGTTATCAGGAACTCCGGCCAAAAAAGTAGAGAGTTGGGTAGCCCCGACATCGGCTCCCACAATGGCGATCAGGTCTTTGCCGTTGTTTTCGGCACTTTCGAGCAGGGCCCCAAACACCGCGATCGCATCCGAGGTGGAGAGATCCGGCGCGATCAAAATATTCACGTCGTCTTTAATCAGTTCATTAAAGGCGGCTTCGTAGGCGGCGCGATTAGGGGCCGGAGTCGGTGCCAGCGCCCTGGCAAACACCGTGCGCGCACCGTTCTGGTAGGCCACCTGAAGGGCCCGCACCAGGTTGAGCTGACCCGCCACAACCCCCGCCCCATTGAGAAAGGCATCGTAGGTGCCCAGGCGATTTCTGGCACTGTCGTAGTCCGACAGAATAAAGGTCTGACCATAAATGGAGGCATCAAACACCGGGTTGCCGCCCCCGTCAACCTGGGGGTCGCCGTCGTCATCCACCGCCTGAATTCGAGCGGTACCTACAATGCCGATGTTGCCAACAGCAAAGCCACCCGCCCGAATTAGACCCTCCGATCTAACCCTTAGATAGGTACCCGGAATAATTGTTTCGAGAATTTCTTCAGCCATAAAAGTGGCCCTTTACCGTACAGTGCTTGGTCAATTTCAACCGATCAAACCTGCGAGACAGCTACCCAATGGGTCGCCCACTGGGCCGCCCACTGGACTGCGGAGAGAGTTCAACATTGAGTGGAACTGTCTGAATAATTCCTTCAGTGTCTTCCGGACGCTTCAGGAATTCATACAAAACTTGACAGATCATTGTTTGCTCTAGGCGCAGGCTATTTCCCTGGCCAGACTGGCGAATTTCAGGATCAATATCACCCAGGGTGAGACGCAAAAGTCCTAACTCCACACGCCGTCTTCTAGACAACCCAGAAAACGCCGCAGCAATGCGAGACATGGCGACACCCAAGGCCAAAGCATTAGCCGCTGTCGAAACTCGCAGTTGAGCCTCCACCTCCATTTGGTAACCCTTGACCTCTCCAACGGGATCGGCATTCAGGGCGATAAAACCCCCTATACCGGACGTTTTGACAGAACGTGGAAATAGGGTAAATGCCGTAGTTGTCAGATCATCTAAGCTTTCAGGCAGAACTTGCTGCAATGCGACCTTAAGAGCAGCCAAAATTTCATCTACAGGAAAATCCATCAACTGAATCTCAGTGACGTATTAATCTATTTCAGAGGTTGTTTGAAAAGCCAAAGAGCGTCTCAGACCATATCTTTGGAGTAGGCTAATGTCCTCAAAATTCAGCGTTGTGCTGTCTCTTGACGACAAACCATACCTGGGACAGCCCTTTTCAAACAACCTCTCAGTGACGTACTCAGTTTTGGAAGATACAGACCCCGCACTCGACCAAGTTTTGTAGAGACCTCGCAGTCATTTTCTTGGAATCTGTGCTTTTAGCTACCTTAGCCTCCCTCGTTCGTGGAGGGCTCCCAGTGTGTATTTTTGTTCACAAAAATCTACCTATCTAAAGGGATTCGAGAAACTTTTTAAGAAACCTGCCAGCCATCACCATCCAAGCGGATGTTTGCAGGTTAGGGCGGGCATCTTGCCGGTAGGGGTAATAGACCCGTCCTACGGTATAAGTAGCTGGGCGCAATTAAACTGTAGATGCTGGTGGGGGTGGAGGGGGTGAAACCCCCTGCCTGGGGGCGCAGCCCCCAAACTCCTTTTTACAATTAATTAGACCTACCTACTTACTACTGCCGTAATGTCACCTATCGCAGGCCAGACTGCACTCGCCATAGGCTGGCGTAGAGGCCGTTGAGCTCCAGCAATTCCTCATGGCGGCCCCGTTCGACAATCTCGCCCTGGGCCATGACATAAATACAGTGGCAGTGGCGAATCGTGGACAGGCGGTGGGCGATCGCCAGGGTCGTCCGATTTTGGGTAATGGCCACCAGCGATCGCTGGATGGCCGCCTCAGTCTCGTTGTCCACCGCCGAGGTCGCCTCATCCAGCACCAAAATCGGCGGGTCTTTGAGAATGGCGCGGGCGATCGCCAGCCGTTGCCGCTGCCCCCCCGAGAGCTTCTGCCCCCGCTCGCCCACGATCGTGTCGTAGCCCTGGGGCAGCTGGACAATGAACTCGTGGGCCTCCGCCAGCTTAGCGGCGTGGAGAATCTCGTCGGGGGTGGCCTCAAAGGTGCCGTAGGCGATGTTCTCCGCCACGGTGCCCGAAAACAAAAACACATCCTGGCTGACCAGCCCGATGCAGCGGCGCAGATCCTGGGGCAGCAGGTCTTGAATCTCTTGGCCATCGATCAAAATGCGGCCCTGCTGGGGTTGGTAAAACCGCAGCAGCAGCTTCACCAGGGTGCTCTTGCCCGAGCCCGTAGCCCCCACTACCCCAATGCTCTGCCCCGCCGGAATGTGCAGCGACAGATTGCGCAGCACCGGCTGGCGGTTGGCGTAGGCAAAGCTGACCTGCTCGAAATGCACCTCCCCCCGCACCTGCTCCACCGGCAGCGGCTGATGGCCAGGAATCAGCTCCACCGGGGTATCCAGCACTCCCAGCACCCGCCGCACCGAAGCCATCGCCCGCTGGTACTCATCCATGATCGTGCTGAGCTGGGTGAAGGGCCACAGCAGCCGCTGCACAATAAACACCATAAAGCCGTAGGTGCCCGCCGACAGAGTGCCCCCGGCCACCGCCATGCCGCCCAAATAGAGCATGGTGGTGAAGCCCACCAAAATCACAATGCGAATCACCGGAATAAACGCAGCGCTGAGGGCGATCGCCCGGCGGTTGCTCTGGCGGTAGGCATCGCTGTCTTGCCAGACGCGATCGCGCTCGTAGGCCTCGGCGGTAAAGCTCTTGATGGTGGCAATGCCCGACAGGTTATTGGCCAGGCGACCGCTAATCAGCCCTGCCCGGTTGCGCACCTCGGCGTAGCGGGGGGCCAGCCGCCGCTGAAAGGCCACCGACCCCCACAGCACAAAGGGAATCGGCAACATCGCCATCCACGACACCCGAGGGGCCAGCACCAAAAACGTAGTGCCGACCCAGATCACCGTGGTCAAAAACCGCAGCAGGCTGTGGGCACCGGTATCGAGAAAACGCTCCAGCTGGTTGATATCGTCGTTGAGAATTGACAGCAGACTGCCGGTGCTGCGGTCTTCAAAGTAGCTGAGATCTTGGGATTGCAGGTGGCTGTAGGTGTCGATGCGTAGGTCGTGCTGGAGGTTTTGGGCCAGGTTGCGCCACAGGCTGGCGTAGATGTACTCCGTCAGCGACTCCAAACTCCAGATCAAAAATGTCAGCAGCGATAGCACCGTCAGCTGCCCCGAGATGCTGGTGATTCCCACCCGCGCAATCAGGGAATTTTCGTTGTTCACCACCACGTCAATGGCAATGCCGATCAGGTAGGGCGGAGCCAGATCAAAGATGGTGTTGAGAATGGAGTTGGCGATCGCCCCCCAGATCTGAGGTCGATAGTTCCGCCCGTAGCGCCACAGCCGCCCCAGGGGATGCTGCACCGATTGGATACTGGCCATAGATGCCCCAACTGCGCCTTAACTGCAAAAGCTAAAGTGTAGCCAAAGCGGTGTCAATTTTGGATTTTGGAGGGGTGATTTTGGATTGGGCAGTGCTAGTGCCATGGGTGGGGCAGCCACGATCACCGCTCCCTCTACAGCACCCGCAGGACACTAGCCACGCTGTGAATTTCCGCCAACTGTCGCAGCTCATCCAGCGCGGTTTGGAAGTTGGCCTCCGCCACCTCGTGGCTGACAATGACAATCTCTGACCACCGATCCCGCATGCCAATCTGCACAATCGACTCCAGGCTCACCTGGTGGCGACCAAAGCATAGGCCCAGCTGGCCGATTACCCCCGGCGCATCTGCCGCCAGCAGGCGCACGTAGAAGCGGCTCTCAATGTCGGCCATGGGGCTAACTTTGCAGTAGTGCTGGTGGCTACAGGCGAGCAGTGGATTGGGCCCGTGCCCCTCCGTGCCGGACATCAGCGTCGCCGCCAGGTTCAGC
>JAIXUR010000586.1 GCA_027483425.1 Cyanobacteriota bacterium
CTTGACTGCCCTGGGCTCGCAGGGTCAGCTCGCTACCGTCGCGGTTAGGAAATCTAACCCCCGAATAGCGACAAATACTGGTATTGATCGTTACCCCGTTGGGAGTGATCGTCAGTTTCGCCAGGGGCAGATCTTGGACCGCCAGGTCAACAGCGATCTGAATTCTGGGGCGTTCATGCCAGCGGCGAAATTGTTCGCTGCCCGCCTCTGTTTGTCGATCGGTTTTATCTTCACCATAGGCAATGGTGAGGTAATAGTTGACGCTGCCGGTACCAGGCTTGAGGACTTGTAAATCAACAACAAAAGTAGGGGTATCTTTCCCCAGTTCCTTGGTGATTAGCGATTCGTTTTTGGGCAGCGGCGGCTTGAACTGGAGCAGCATTGTGCTTTGCAGCAAAATTTGTCGCCCCTGGGCATCGATGGCGCTGCCGGGAGCCAGGGTGATGGCAAAATTGGTGCCGCCGGGGGTGACCTGAAGACCGTCGAGAATGCCGGAAACATGCAGGTATTGCAAGGGCCGACGCTGGCGATCGATGTGGTATTGCTGTTCTCCCTGAAAGTCATTGACTTGGAGATATTGGCCATCAAAGTAGTTGGGGCGCTTTTCAACGGGTGGCTGTGGTTGATCTGGATCGGCCATAGTTATTTCTCTCCAGCTTGGGGGGGGTGAGTCGAGCTACCTAAAATCGTTCTGTTAGCATAGTTTTTACTGTCCACGTTTTCAGGGTTCACAATTCTGAGCATCACCTTCAAGGGATCTTGGCCCTCACGGTGCGCCAGCTCCTCAGAGACCAGGCGCATGGTCGGCATTTTAATCTGCAAAGCATAGAAGGTGTGGGCCGGTTTCTCCTGATCGATGATGGCGCGGGCAATTTTCTCCTTACGCTGATAGGCGTTTAGATCTTGGCTGGTTAGCTCTAGCTCAACTTGAAAGTAGTGGGCGGGGAGGTCAAATTCATAGACAGAGATTTTTTCTTGAGCATTTTCATCGTTTTCTAGGTAGAGCTTGAGCATGTCAACCAAGCCCTCTCGGGTGCCCCGTTTTTGGTACAGCGGCACAATGCGGCGAATGAAACTGCGCTTGACCGGCTCTGGCCAATCTTCTCGCAGGCTAAGGGCAACCCAGTTGGCCAGCCAGGGCAAAAATTCGGCCGGGGTTTGGGTCGGGTCAAGGTAGGTGTGCAGTTGGCCCATCAGGGCCTCCAGTCCCGGTGGGTCTTCGGTCTCGGGCCGCAGGATTTTGGTCTGCGGCGTCGCGGTAGGCAACCCCGTTAAAATCTGCTCAAAAGCCAGTAAAAACTGGCCCAAAATTGGATCGGTCTGGAGGGCAGCGGGCAGGTATTGAAGATAGTCGCTGGGGCTAGATAACTCGCCATTCATTGCCGGTTGGCTCCATGAGGGTAAAACTGTCGGGACTGAGGCGGGCGCTGACCAGCGCCTGGGGAGCAATCGCGATCGCCTCCCGAGGCGCATCCCCAGTCTCTAGCCGCACGTCTTCCACGTAGTCAACGCCGGGAATGCCATCGAGCAGGGCGTAGAGCTCAGAACTGTACACCGATCGCCCGAAGGGCCAGCCGCCACCACCCCAATATTGGTTTGAGGCCAGCGGATGAAAGAAATTCTCTACCGCTGTCTTCGCCTGGTTGCGCACCCGCACCGGATCGGCCCCCGCTTCAAGATACAGCCTGGCGCTGGGCTGAATGGAGACATACTGCGGGCCAACAATATGGTGATGGACGGTGAGCAGTTGTCGGGGCGCAAACCATTTGTGCAGTTGAGCCACCAGGTCGGGGCTGGGCTGGGGCTGGCCATTGGCGGTATCAGGTAAAACCACCAGGCTAATGTGAGCAGAATCGTCTCGCGTTTGGTCGGGCGGGCGGTCTAGATTGCAGCCCGGCAGACAGTGAACTCGTTTGACCCGTAGAGCTGGATCAGTCGTAGCCTGGTTCCACTGCTGAACCAAGGCGGCAAAATCAGCCGGGGTGACGGCGCGATAGGTCTGCCGCAGGTCGGTCAAGGTTTGCCGGATGATCTGTTGCAGCTCGGCAGCCCGGTCAGCAGGGTCGGTGGGCAGAGGGGGAATGTCTTGGCCCCGAAGCAGTTTGAGGTAGGCCACGGTGTTGGCGTCGGGCTGCTGGTTGACGCGGTAGAGGGCCAGCTCCACCAGCCAGGCCAGCAGTTCGATCACAATAATGCCGGGGTCGCTGGGGTTGTGATCAGTCCAGTCGGGGTATTCGAGGGTGATGTGCGATCGCGCTTCGGCGACTAGGTCGGCGTAGGTGCGATCGTCTAGGTTGGGCAAGGGCAGGGTCATGGTTCACCTCCGGGGGTCGGCATCCCCAACTGCACGCTGTGGAGGCCAGAGAACACTAGGGTATCTGCGGGCAGGGTGGGTGAGTGGGGGACAATAGTGAGCGACTGAATATGGTCAACCCCTGGCACGGCGGCGATCGCCGCGTACAGATCCGATGGCTGGGGAAAACGCCCAAAGGGCCAGCCCGTGCCCCTGGGGCCGCCGGTCAGGGGATGCAAAAACGACTCTAGGCGTTGCAGCACCTGGGATCGCACCCCATCGGCCCCCTGCAGCGAGACTGGCACCAGGGTCGTGGTCACCACCACTTCCTGCCACTGGGGGCGCAGCACCTGCACCGTCAGGGTGGTGCCACAACGCGCTTGTAGGTAGTCTGCCACGCGATCGAGCAGGGCCAGGCTGGGGGTGGGCTGGCGCGCGGTGCTGTGGGGCACAATCAGGAGCTGTACCAGGCCAACCTGGGTCACAGCGCGGTGCGGCGCAAGATCGTCCTTGGCTGGAACGCTCTGGGGGTCAAGCCAGAGATTGTCGTCGAGGGGATTGAAGCTGGGGACGATCGCCCTGGCCCGTGCCACATCGGGGGAGGCCTCAAAGGCCAAGTCTTCAAAGTCTTGCCGGGTGACGGCGCGGCCTCGGTGACGCAGTTGCTTGGGGCCGCGCTCCTGCACGGACGCCAGCGATTCCTGGGCCGAGCCACCGCCACCCGCTTCGAGGTTCGTGACGCGGGCCACAAAGGGAATGGTGGTCTTGAGCTGGTTGACGGTCTGGGGCGGACTATCGGCACGGGAGCCGCCACCGGTCTGGTAGTGCAGGCGGATGTTGTTGCGGCCCTGGGGGGGCACCCGGCCCGCCTGCCCATCGCCAAACCGAATCGTGCCCGTTAGAGCGTCGAGGGTGTAGTGGCGATCGCGGGCGGTGGAGCTGTAGAAGTCGGGCACGGGCAGCCAGCGCACCCACACCGCCGTGGTCTGCTCCATGGCATTGCGTTCGATGGTCACCGCCCCTGGACCGAGGGCCGCTTCCAGGTCAGCCTGCTCGGCGGCGGCGGGCGGGCTGACCTCTTGAATCTCTAACCGTAGCCCGGCTAATACAGGTGACTGCGTCGTGAGGTAGGTTTGGTGGGGCTCGCCGCTGCCCGACCCGAGAATTTCGCCCGAGTGGGTGGTAGTCTGGCTGGCCCACAGGGTGTTGGTGAGCACCCGCCGCACCCGAGGCATGAGGGGAAAGACTCCCTCGTTCCAGCGCACCCGTAGCCAGTATCGGCTTTGCCCAAATCGGGTGCGGAGTTGTAGGTCTGAGGGGGCGATAAACTGAATCAGCCCCCCCTCGGTCAAGCCCTTGGTTTCATCCTGAATGCCCAGGTGTGTCCAGCCGACGGGGCTGGCATAGTCAGTGGTGAGCCGGGCCGGGGTCGCCCTCGCCTGGGGGTCAATGTCATCCCCGACGGCGGGCGGTTCTACCTGCAGGTAGAGGGTGGTGAGGCGGTTGGTCAGGGGCCTGTCGAACCCTAGATAGAAGGTGGGACGGCGATCGCCAGTGGGTACAAACGGTCGAAAGCTGGGGGATAGGGTAGAGAGTTTGGGGTAGTCGCGCTGGACAGGCTGTTTGAGGATGAGGAGCTGGCGATCGCGATCAAGGGCCTCGATCTCCACGAGTTCGGGGGCAATCGCCGCTACCGAGGGCCGAGTCAGCACCGGCTCCAGGCTGAGAGACATCCCCACCGAAACCCCATCCACACTGCGGATGGGCAAGACATGGCTACCCTGTTTGACCTCAGCCGTGAGCTGGGCACAGACCATGACGACTGTGGAGTCAGGATTGTAGCCATTTTCCAGATCCCCAGCGAGGGTAATGGTGTGAGCTTGAAAATCAACGGCAAGAATATCGTGGACTTCCGCCGAGGTGTCATTCCTCAACAACACCTGTTGCCAGGTGGGGGAGTAGGGGTAGGTGCTCAACCGCTCATCCCCCACCGCCAGGGCCGCTACCGAGGTGAGCTTCAGCGATCGCTGGCCGGCACCGACCCTAGCCTCTAGGGCCAATGCCGATAGCGCCACAGGGGTAAAGTCGTTTTGCGCCACGCAGGCCGACACGGGCACCAGCGGCGATGTATAGTCGTAGCCCAGGGTGAGCGACTTGAGCGAGGGGGCCCCAAACCCATTCAGCAACACCCTGGCCCCCGGCGGATAGTCGTTTGACACATTGGTTTTGAGGGTGAGCTCATGCTGTTCGTAAACTACAGCGGCAATTTCATAGGACTCGTACTGGGTGGCATTTAAAACGGTAATTGAGTCGTTTGGGCAGAACCCCCGAATGTCGTGAACGGCAAGCGTTTTTTGGTTCGCATTGGCCTGGCTTCGCAGCGACGTGCTGGCGGTGGTGGCCTCGGTGCGATAGCGGCCCTGCACAATGCGCCCCCGCAGCCAGTAATGCTTTTCGCCCCCCACCTCAGCCAGGGCCAGGGTAACGGGCAGCCGAAAGCGAATTTTGCCGCTGACGGTAAAGTTCTGGGTGGTGTCCTCAAACTCAGCGGTTTTGACCGTTTGCCACCTCTGCCCCGTCCACACTTCCCAGTCCAGCTCCAGATCGCTTGACGGGCTGACGGGCAGGGGCGGCGGGGTGCTAACCTCGACCGTCAGCGTGACTAGCGCCCCGGCCTTAGACAACACCTCCTGGCTGGCAATATAAACCGTGTCGTTAAAGCGGGGCTGTTCGCCCCAGGGGAAAAAGTCTTTGCTGGTATCCAGGGTAGTCGTGTTGAAACGGCCAAGGGTAGGGGGCAAACTATCGCAGCTCATCTCCACCTTCAGGTGGAGGCTAAGCAACTGGGGCAGGGCGGTTTGATCGGCGGGTAGCGGAGCATGGAGAGAGGCCCTGAGCCAGGCTGCCTCGAGGCCGTGCCGGGTGTGTTTGACGGGTATGGGGAGCTGCTGAGCAAGCTTAAAGTCCCAGGTTTCAACTACGTTTGACCGGGTTTGAAAGGCGGGCTGAACGCGTCCCTGACGGTCGATCGCCAGCCGGGCTAGCTGAATGGTCGTGGCCGCCGTGGCGTTGGCGGTGCCCGCAGGCACCACCCGCTTGAGAATGGGGGTGGGCGACGTGACCGACTCCGCCGAGATCGCCAGGACAATGATCTGGTTTTTGTCGGCGTCACTCACCGTCAGCACCTGGTCGCTGGCCAGCACAATGTCGTTGCCTTCGGCATCGATCGCGCGGCCTTTGCCAATCAAAATCTCTTGGCTGGGGGTAAGGGTGACGCCAAGCCCCTCGACAATGCCCAACACCGGCTGCCAGGTAGCCCCATTCCACACTGACCAGGTCATGGGAAACTGGGAGAAATCGGCAGCCTCTGGCGATCGCACCTGCACCGTCACGGCCTTGTGTCCAGGGAGCGTCAGCAGCGGGTCACAGGCAAAATAGAGGGCGTGTTCGACCGGGTGATCGCCCTCAAACATAGGAAAAGCTGTGGCGTCAACCCCGGTCACCTGGGGGGTACAGTCACGGTAGCGATCGCGCCCCGGCTCGCTAACAAAGGCAGAAACCAGCTGCGCAGTGGTCACCACGAGCTCCTGCTCGGTCTCAAACACCGCCTCTTCGCCGTCGGGCAGCAGCGCCGCCACCGGGGTGCGGGCGGGCACGTAGGCCTCCCCTGGGCTGCCCACCGCCAGTTCAAAGGTGAGGGGTACCCGGCTAGGCTGGGGCGGGCGCAACTGGGTGCCAATCAAGTCGAGAAAGGTCAGAAAGTTTTTCTCGGGGGCGCGGTTGAGGCGATCGCTGACCAGAGCCACCATGCGCCCAAAGATCCGCACTAGCGCTGTGCCCGCGTCGGGGTCGGTAGGCTGGGGTTGCCAGGCGGGCACCCGCGCCCTCACCAGATTCGTGGTCTGGCGCACGATGTCGTCGTAGGAGCGGTGGTCAATTTTGGGCGGCGTTGACATACAGACTACTCAAGATAGAACGGGTAGACCAGGTTGAAGCGGTTGGTCGTATTGCGCACCTGGTAGTTGATCTGAATCAGTAACTGGTTGGGGTTGTCGGCGCTGGGCTGCACAGCCACATCCAGTACATCGATGCGGGCTTCCCACTCGACTAGCGATCGCTGCACTGCGCTGACAATTTGGCCAATGGTTTCGGCCCCACTGGTGGCAAACACCAGGTCATGGATGCCGCAGCCAAAGTCAGGTCGCATCAGACGTTCCCCCGGAGCGGTGCTCAAAATCATCTCAATGGACTGGCGCACCGCCGCCTCGTAGCGGGTCATCTGCACCCGCCCGTTTTCCATGGCTAAGGGAAACTGCCATCCCACCCCCAAAAAGTCACTGTCCATGGCTAGCCTCCAATCGCCACGGGGGCGGCGGCACGGGGGCCGGGGGCGATCGCCCCGTGGGGCGATGGCAGCTCGCTACAGGGCCGCACCGGATCGCCCATCCGGGCCACCGGCTTGCCCGCCATGGAACCGGGGGTGGGAGGTGGCCCCGGCTCCTGGTGTAGACAGATGGTGGTGATCAGATCGCCCTGACGGGCTACGGGTTGACCCATGGGAAACGCTCCAGATTAATTGATATTGACTAAATTGGCTTTAATCGTCATCTGAGGCCCTGCTTTCAGCTCCAAATTTTGCTGGGCTTCGACTTTAATTTCTGCTTCGGACTTCAGCTCAATGCCCTTACCCCGGAGCTTCAGTTTGCCGTTTTTAGATTGAATCAAGATATCGGCATCACCAGTAATTGTCACAGTATTTTCCCTGGTGCTAATCACAATGCTATTTTTGCCGCTGCCGTCGATAATTTCAATTTTTTCATCATCCTGAGTATCATCAAGTTGAATGGTATGACCACTGCGGGATTTGAGGGTGCGATGATTATTTTTACCGTCGCTGTTAGTTTTAAAGGGTTTGTCTTTACCGCTCCACAATGCCCCCAGAATATAGGGAAATTCAATGTTGCCCTGTTCAAAGGCGACAAGTACCTCGGTGTCGACCTCCGGCAAATAGTACATTCCATACACCTGATTGGTATCCTGGTTGCTGCCCGCCATGGGGGTTAATACCCTGGCCCAGTGACCTTCATCCAGTTCGCTGAGCCAGGGAAACTTAACCTTGACCCGGCCCAGTTCTTCGGGATCTTGGTTGTTGGTAACGATGCCAACGGTGACGCCAAAAAAGCGATCGCCCTGGTCAGGTGAACCCATCAGTTGAGCCAGCGGTGTGGACATCATGCGGCATTTCTCCTGACCGTAAATTGGGTGCTGTAGCTCTGCTCAGGTACGTAGGTATGCACGGCAGACACTACGTAATATAAACCACTAAACCGCTGGCCAATGTCGGCAATTTTGACCACTCGACCGGCCCGCAGCTCGGCGTTGCCATAGCAAGACCCTTCGCCTTGAATGTAGTCAAGGGCTCGCCGGTTAAAGTCTGCCTTCGCCAACTGATCGGCCTCGGCTTGGGTGGTTACAGGCTGGGTCACAATCGGATAGCTAGAGCCCGCCGAGGCCGCCATGGGGCCGCTGGTGGTGCCCCCCATCTTGGCGATTTCGTCCTGGTTGGCGGTGGCCTTAGCCGCGATCGGCTGTTTCTCGCGGGTTTGCTCGCGGGGGTTCCAGCCGCGCACCTCCACCTGTTTCACCTGTCCTAGGGTGCTGAGTCGGGGGGCAAACTCCAGGTGGTCGGCCTTAGGGCTAAGGGTGAGCACCGGATCAGCGGTAAACTGCTGGGGCCGAAAATGCAGAATTTTGTCAACCATGGCTACCTCGTAACCAATACGGCGAGCCTGGGTCTGCAAAAAGGCCAAATCCGTCTGGTTGTGTTGGAGCACATAGTCGAACTTGGCCGCAGTGGTGGTGATCTGCCCCTTCAGCCCGACGGCGTTGATCACCTGCCGGGCCACATCGCTGAGGCTCATCTGGGTGAAGGATCGGGTTTTGGGGCTATGCATGAGGCGATGGCGCAGGTCGTGGCCGCGCACCGTCAGGGTTGGCGGGCTACCGGGGGCAAACTCCGGCTCTAACCCCGTGATTTCCCCAGAAATGAGGGGTTTCAGGTCGTTGCCATAGCCCATCTGAATGTCGATCGCTGTTCCCAGCGTAAACAGGTCGTCATCCAGCCAGGTGAACTCCCCGGCTTCGGTGTCCCAACTGGCCAGGGTGAGGGCAAACATGCTGGGCGCTTCGAGGTCATCGGTGACCACCGCCCGTTGCACGTCGGCAATCGCCTCAAACTGGCGCGGGCTATTGTGCACCTGCACCTTCAGGGTTGGAATGGGAATCTCAGCACGGCCGGTAAACAGCATGGGGGCTATCCTGGGGGGCGATCGGGGCGCAGGGGTGGCACAGTGAGCAGTTGTCCCGGCGTCAGACGCCGCGGGTCAGTGAGCTGATTAGCCGCCGCGATCACTCGCCACAGCGACCCGTTGCCATACTCTTCGGCGGCAATGCTGCTGAGGGTTTCGCCCCGCTTCACAATCCGGGTGGGATCGTCGACCAGTTTGCTTTGCTTTTGTTGGGTCTCGGTAGGCTGCCACTCTTCAAAGGCGCAGCTAAGGGTAGCGCGGGTGGGGGTACCGTCGGTCAAAAAGCGATTATAGGTGGTAGTGACCTGCATCAGCACCCCCCAAAACGCCAGGTTGCCCCACTGTAAATGACAGCTTGGCGGGCGGGGGCGCTTGCTGAGGGTGCCATTGGGCTTGGTCAGGTCGGTGATTTTTGTAATATAGGGGCGCACGTCTTTGGCGATGCTAATCTTGGGCCGGGTTCCCGGCATGGCCTTAAGGTAAGACGCCGCCTTGGCCATATCCATAAAGCTGGGCAGCGAGTCGGGCAGGCTGGTATCAAAAAACAGCTCAAAGCTCAGGGTGGTGGGCACATTGGCGGGCATCAGGCGGTTGCCGCCGCCCCGCTGCCACCCCACCTGCACCAGCTGAATTTGGTTGGGGTTATATAGCACCTCAAAGGAGGCCAATCGGGAATGGCCATACTGGGTTTCGGGCCAGATCCGCAGTTTCTCTAGCTTCATGACCGCCACCCCCGTCGCTCACGCTCGATCGCCATGCGGCGGGCCAGCTTGCGCTCCACCTGATCCACCAGAGCCTCCACATCTAGAGACGGGGTCTGGGAGACCACCGTTTGCGGGGGCTGTGCGGCTGGAGTCGCGGGAGAAGTCGCCAGTATGCCGCCGATGTCGCGAACGATAGACGGCCCGGTCGAAGCTGACGCTGGCCCCAGGGTCTGCGCCGCCGCGCTTCCCCCCAGCGGTGTTTGAGCTTCCTCCCGAGGAAGGTTCACCATCCCCAACGCGGCGGCGGGCGATGACTGGATTGGGGACACGATCGCCAGCGGGGCCATTTGCCCCCAGTCTGAGGTTGGGGCCAAGCTACGAACCCAGGGCAGAGGCCGTGGCTGGTCTGGCTTCGGATCAATAGTTTTGGCCGCCGAGACCCCAGGGGGGCGAGCGGGCTCAGCGCTGGAATGCTTCGCCAAAGCCTGGGTCTGCGGTGCCCAAGGCCGCTGCAAGGGAGGAAAAGATGCCAGCAATTCGGTTGGCATCTTCAGATTTTGGGATTCCCCAGGCAGGGATGGCCTAGACATCTCTGGATTGGGTAAACCCGGTGGACGGCTGACGGGGTGGGCGGTGACGATGGGCAGCGGCTGGCCCATAGGAGATTGGCGCTGGGGGGAAACGATCGCAGCCCCTGGCAACGGGGCTGGCAATGGAGTCGGCAGGGGCGATCGCCCTTCGCTGTGCGGCCCCTGGAATGGGGGCATTCGATCAAATTCCGCTGCCCCTACCGCCCTGGCGGGTTGATCCGCCAGGGCGGTAGGGGCAGCATCCACTCCATTGAACCGTGTCAGCGCCGTGGGCTGAACCCGCAGCAGGGTCGGCGAAGCTTGGGGGTCTGACAACAGCCCCGCACCCGGATGGGCGGGAGCCCCAGGGGCAAACTTGGCTTGGATAACCAGGGGCGGCTGACCCATCGCGACAGCCGGGGGGACAGCGACTGTTGTTGCAGCGCTTTCAGCGGGCGCGTTACTGTCTGCGGGCGGCTGGGGCTGAGCGTAGACAATCGGGAGGTGCCCCGGCGTCCCCTCGGCGGGTAGGTGTCGCTGTCCTACAGCTAGCAGCGGCAGACGGTTAGCCCAGCGGTCTGCCCGCGCCTGAATCTGATCTGCCAGCTCAGAGCCGATCACGCCGGGCTGGGTGATGGGACGCATCAACCGCTGCACCAGTCTGGGGTTAAGGGTAGTTTGCCAGGGTTGCTGGGAGGGGTGCGGCATAGGTCGTCTCCCTAGGCGTTGAGTTTGAGGGCTGTGGTCGATCGACTGCGGCGGGCCAGCCGGGCGGCAGACAGCGCCAGGGATAGTGATGGCTTGGTCAATCCCCGGTGCACGAGTTCCAGTTGTTCTACGGCCACGGAAGTGGCGTTGCTGGCGTCGAGTTGTGGCCCCACCCAGCGCACGGGATAGGCGTCTTTAAAGTTCCACCAGGTGACGGGCTGGCGCTGGTTATCCAGCATAATGACGGTGCCGTTGAGCCGCAGAACAACCCCCTCGGCGGCGGCGTTAAACCATCGCCAAAGCACATTCAGATCGGTGATGCCATGGGTCAACACTAGATTGGGATGGGTGTTCTGGCTGGGAAACTGATGGGCATAGCCGTTTATCCCGCCTTCTTGATAGTCCTGTAGCTGAATACTGCTCTCTAACCCCGTCACGGTCGTAAACCCGCCGGTCAACAAGCCGCCAATTTCAACCACAAAGTTGTATCCCATGTAGGGGTCAAGACGGCGACCCGATCGCTCCATGGCAGCCGCGAATAGGGCATTGGCAGGAGGTGTTAACACCATAGAAGTCTCCGCACGGTTGAGTGGTTACGGTCAAGGGGCAGGGGGCGCGAACTGTTGATTAATACGGGTTATTTCGGTCACCCACTGCTGGCGATCGCGATGCTCGAGCTGCAAAATCTGCTCCGGCGACCAGTGAAAGTAATAGGCAATATAGGCTACCTCCTCCTGCAGCCGTTTTAGGGGGTAGCGAGTAACTCCCCCGTAGGTACGGGCTCCACCTCAAACTCGCCCTGGCAGTGGGGGCAGCTCACCCGCAGGCGGGGGTGACCCACGTGGTTAATCCGCTGGTAAAAGTCTTGCAGGTACACTAAATCGGCTGAAAATAGCCCTTCAATCACCTTGGGGTTAA
>JAIXUR010000637.1 GCA_027483425.1 Cyanobacteriota bacterium
CCTGGGGCCGGGTATTCCACCCCGCCCTGTCGCCACCTGGACTCCCCGCAGTGAATTGCCCCACCTCTACCAGCCCGCCTATGTCCATCTCGACCAGCGGGGGCATCTGTGGGTGAGCGATACCGGCAACAACCGGGTGCTCAACTACCTGGCCAATCCGGTCACGGGCGATTTTCAGCTGGCCCGCACCATCATCGGGCTGAACGCCCCCGTGGGGGTGACTACAGCCCCCGACGGCGAGGTGTTTATTGTGGAATCTGGGGCTAACCGGCTCACCCAACTGGGGGCGACGGAGAGTACCCCCACGATCACAACCCCAAATCCTCCGCTGGATCGACCCAGGGGAATTGTCTTTGGGCTGCGCCCCAGTGGCCCAGCGGTGTATGTGGCGGATACCGGCAACAACCGCATCCTCCGCATCAATGCCGACGGCAGCACCGCCAGTCTCGACCAGGCCGGGCCAGGCAGTGCCCTGAATGCTCCCGAAGACCTGGCCATCGATAGCCAGGGGCGAGTAATCGTGGCCGATACCGGAAATAACCGCCTGGTGCGGTTCAACCCCGACGACAGCTTTGATCAGATCATCCGCTTGAATGACCCCAGCTACGGCCTGGCAGCCCCCACGGGTCTGTCGATCACCCCCGATGACCAGTTGTTGATCACCGATCGCCGTCGCCAGCGGGTGGTAGAGCTGAGCGTTTTGGGGTCGGGGCGATCGGTGGCGATTAGCCTGCGCCGCTTCTGGGATTGCCATCGGTTTGTGCCCCAGGCGCTCTATGGTCCCCATCGGGCTGGGCAGCCGAGCCGCGTCCGCTATGCCGGTGGGCTGCGGGTTGAAGCCACCGCAGACTACTTTGGCAGCCGCGCCATGCGGGTGGTTGCCAGCGGTCTGATCGAGCTGCTAGAGGGTGCCAATGTCCGCCAGACGATTGCCCTTCGGGTGGGGGATCTGGTGCTGGTGGAGGCCAATCAGAGCGTCGAGAACCTGGCTCGGATCGCCATTGTCTCGAGCCCTAGGGTCTTTAACTCAGACCTGGCCCGACAGATTTTGCTGGCGGCCCCCAGTCGAGCGGTGTTGACGCCGCGTGGGGTGCTGGCGATCGCCGATCCCGGTCATCACCGGGTCAGGCTGCTGCGCATTCACACCAACCTGGCGGCTAACCTGTTTGACCTGGGGTTGGGCTTTCTGGAGGGCAACCCCGACATTTATCTGCGGGGGCGCAGCCGCTTTGACTGGCGGCGCAGGCCCGACATTCGCTTACAGGTGGCGGCGGGGCCAGGGGTGGATAGCTTTGGCGACCCAGCGCAATGGAAAACCCCCACCCAGGATGACTACACCGCCGATACCTTGACTCAGACCAGCACCTTGACGGATCGGTCTCCCCTTCAGGCCAGGGCCATTCATGCCCTGGGGGTGATGCGCCAGGTGCAGCGGTGGATGGTGCATACGACCCGCACCGATGTGGCCGACCAGCGGTGGGGGCGCGAAGATGGGCCTGACGTTTTGGCCGCAGAATTGCTTGACAACGACGACGGCAGCTACCATCACTTTTTCACGAATGTCATTTCCCTGGGGGCGGCCCTCAGCGGGCGGGGGCACGACGCCTGGGATGACGCGGTGATTGCCCATGAAATGGGCCACTGGATTTTTGACTACACCCTGCTGCGTCCCCAGATGGATGAGTTGCGGGGCCCCTATCCGGGCAGTAAAGAGCATTTTGCCAATTATCTTTACCAGGCCTCCATCGCTATGGTGGAGGGCTATGCCGAATACATTGCGCTGTTCTGGGGAGATGAATATGCCCTGGTGGATCGGTTTCGAGGTTCCCCTAGCTTTGATTTGAACCAGCTGACGCCCCAGCGACCGGGCCTGGTGGAGCGCCCCCCGGATCAGGTTAATGATCTGTCGCCCGTTGACCTGTACCACCAGCGCAACCTGGGGTTGTTGAGCGAGGGCTATTTTGCCAATACCCTCTGGCAGATCCACCATGCCGTGGCCGACCCCGGCATTCGCTTTGCCGATGCTCCCAGCTATTGGTGGGGCCACAACAGTCGTCTGACCGAGGCCCAAAGCCAGCGCCTGGTGGATTTGCTCAGGGTGCCGTTTCGCCAATTCCCCACCAACTCCTCCGGTTGGGTGAACACCCCCACGGAGCATGGGTTTCGCCAAATTTTGGCCCAGGCCCACAGCCAGCACGCCGACTGCGTACCCCTGATTCAGCAGATTTACGAAATCAACAATCAGCTCATGCCCCAACTGCGCCTGCGACGGCTGGAGGGGGGCAACCCCGGTGCGGTGGTCAATGGCCCCCTGACCCTGGCGGCAGAAGCCGAGGTGAGCCTGGTGGCCGACCTGCGGGATGCGACCGGAGCGGTTTTAGTGGGTCATAACGTGATGTTCCGGTTAGAGGGCGGGGGGAGTTTGACCCTGGTCACGCCTGCGGCACCCCCGATCCGTGGCGGGGCTATTTCCGACTCATTGGGGAGTGGCTACACCGACGAACGCCCCACTAATGCCCAGGGGGAGGTGCGCTTTACCTATCGGGCTCCGGCGACTTCACCGGAACCCCACCAGTTCAAGATGGCCTACCGCCCCCGCTTTGCCAGCGACTTTCCCCAGCGGGCAGACAGTCGTGAGGTGGCCTTGCAAAAGCTCTACATGCAGGCGCTCCACCAGGTGGGGCCAACGGCGAAATTAGGGTTTGAACTCACGCTTTCGGTGGAGGTACACCTGTCATGACCTGCACGACCATTGGCAAAGAAATTGTGCGGGGCACCATCTGCCGCGATCGCTGGAACATTACCGTTCTGATCCACCACCGTGGCCCGGTGCCCCTCAATCAGCTGTCGCACCTGTGGCTGAGCATTGACTGGAACCCGGATACGGGCGATCGCAATGTGGTGCTGGTGCTGCGATCGCAAACCTCTACGGGTGGCCAGATCCGCTTCAACGCCGCCGATGGCCCTGACCGCCGCACCTTTACGGGGGATGGGCAGCAGCTCGTGGCCCTCTACGGCACCCGCGCCTCTGCGGGCACCGAGGGCACCGCACCCGATGTGTTCCTGGACGTGGTGGTGGATGGGGAGGTGCGTGAGTCCCTGGGGCTGCGGGTGCAGGCCCAGGTTCAGCCCAATGTCGAGACGGGTCTGGATCAGCTCCAGGCGGAACTGGCGATCGCCGCCCAGGGCCGCCACCCCACCGATGCCGCCCAACAGCGGGTGTGGGATCGCTACGCCCGTCTGTTTACCGATGCCCGTGCCGTGGCCGATGCCCTGGGCGAGGTGCCCGAGGCCACCATTCCCACCGTGGCCGGGGCGCTCCCCCCCCGCAATTTTGAGCTGGATGAGATCAGAAATACCCTGCGCTCCCACGGCCAGCCCGACAGTCTGGCGGAAACCGCCGCCCTGGGTCGCACCGATGCCTTCGATCCCTTCCGGGGGCATTGGCGGGGTAATTGGCGGCAGGGGAGCGACTGCAATACCCCGATCAGCCTCTGCCAGGATCACCAGTGGGGCGATACGGTGCCCCTACCCACCCAGCCCCAGCTCTACGTGCAGCGGGTGCGTCTGGGGGATGACAGCCGCCCCTACCGGGAAGGGTCGGCGGCCTGTACGGTTCTCACCGACTCGGCTCGA
>JAIXUR010000016.1 GCA_027483425.1 Cyanobacteriota bacterium
CCGTTCTTACGGATATGAGTCGCTCCACACTCAGGACATTGCATGGCAGATCTCCCCTAATTCATACCTTAATTATGCAACGCCCTAATTTCATCCTGATGGGCCATCCTTTGGGGTGAATAAGGCATTGAGAGTGTTATCCAGGACGCCAGGATGGATGTTTGGCTATTGGCGGCTCAATTGATGTTGAGTTGTGCGGCGACCCCACCTGACCCAACCGCGATCGCCGAGGGTGCTGCCCCCGTGGTGATGGCCTCTGCCACCCATTTAGCCCCTGAAGCCGGTCTAGAATCCGAGTGTGGTCAGGACATACCGTTGGCCAATAGCCCGATCCAGGTTGCTCCGGAGCCCCGGCTCTTGGCCCAGCGGCATGTTTCCTCGACCACCTCACCTAGCGCTAGCGCTCCATCCATGGCAGCTGCGGTAACCCAGTGGCCTTCCCAGCGACGGCCCAGCGGGCTTAGCCGCCCCGTCAGTGGCCCCCAACTGTACCAGTTTCGAGTCGCGGCCCTGCAGGGGGGAGAGCTCTACACCCAGGCCGATCCCCAGCGGTATTTAAATCAGTGGCAGGGGGCGATCGATCCTCCCACCCACGACCAGTGGCAGGTGCTGCTGGCCGAGGAGGCCGCCACCATGGCCAGCCGGCAGGGGCAACGTTCCCTCACGATCCTGTTGGGCGATTCCTTGGCTCTGTGGCTACCCCTCGGCGATTTGCCTGCCCCACCACTCTGGCTTAACCAAAGTATTTCGGGGGAGACTACAGCCAACATGCTGGAGCGGCTCCCCTATTTTGCCCAGACCCGGCCTGGGGCCATTCACATCATGGGGGGCATTAATGACCTCAAAAATGGCGTTTCTGAGGCGGAGGTAATTGATAATCTGTACCAAATACTGACCCGCCTCAAGCGGCAGCATCCCCAGGCGCGGCTGGTGGTGTATTCCATTTTGCCGACCCGGTTGAGGGCGGTGCCGAGCGATCGCATTCAGCGGGTCAACCAGGCCCTGGCAACCCTGGCGACGCACCAGGGAGCTACCTTTGTCGACCTCACCCCCACCTTTAGCGACAGCCAGGGGCAGCTGCGCCCAGAGCTGACCACCGACGGCCTACACCTGAGCGCCCAGGGATACACCCTCTGGCGAGAGGCCCTGGCCAGCCAGGGAAATAGCCTTAATCATTAGCCGAGAGTTGTCGAGGTCGTACCGCGTTTATGGACTAGGGCCGCGCATAATAGGATCACGTATTGCCCTTTGCCAGAGCGAATGACCCGTGCCTAAGCGATCTGCCAAACCCAAGCTGGGACGATTGGAGAAACTCGACCCCACCGACTATTGGCAGGCCCAGGTCGATTTTCAGCAGTGGCTCACCGAGCCCGAAACCCTAGAACTCCTGGGGGAAGCGGCGGGCCTTGAGCTGGTCATGGCAGCCTCTGAGCCCTCTTCATCTGACCAGTATGGGCTGTTCGCAGCGGCCAACAGCGATGATGTCGTGCTGGTGGCGGCCCATCTGGATGGGCCCGAAGTCAGTGATCTGGGCCAACTGTTGGCCTGGGCAGCGGCGGCAGAGGTGACCACGGTGCTCTGGATCGCCCCGGCCTTTTCGGAGTCCATTGCGCTCACCCTCGACTGGCTCAACCGCACGGGCCAGGTGACCTTTTTGGGTATGGCGGTGGAGCTGTGGAGCATCGGCAAGGCCGCCATGGCCGCCAACTTTATGCCGGTCTGCGGCGCGGTGGATGACTCTGGGGAGGCCACGGCGGCAGACACAGCAGACGATCCAGATGAGGACGCCGAGGAGCTGGAGGCCGAGGCAGACTCGCCTGCCGTGCCGGAGCCTGAACCCCTGACGGCATTGCAACAAGAAAACTTAGACTTTTGGAGTGGCCTTTGCGATCGCATGGATCGCCAGGGCAGCCTGGTCAAACCCGGTTCACCCTCGGCGGAATCGACCCTGGGCTTTGCGATCGCCCGGGCCGGGTTTCGCCTCAACGCCATTCTCGATCGCGACCACAACAGCCTCTACACCGAGCTGCTGCTGTCGGGCATCGATGCCCAGCCCCACTTTCACCTGCTGGCCCAGGAGCGGGAGGCCATTGCCGACGCCATGGGCCTGCCGCTAATTTGGGATGGCACCGGGGAGCAAGCCTGCATGGTCGCCAGCACCCTAACCTCGGTGGATCTGGCTAACCGCGATCGCTGGCCCGACTACCATGCCTGGTTCTGCGACTGCCTAGAACGCTTCTACGAAGCCTTTTTTGACCGCATTAAGCAACTCGATGCCAATGGCTACCAGCCCCTGCCCCGGCATCGAGGAACGGCGGTGAGCGATGGGTTGATTTTGCCAGCTCGGCCCCGTGGGTAGGGGCAGACCTATGTGTCTGCCCGGCATCGAGTAGGTAGGTGAGGGAATGGGTGGGGAGATAGCATCTGTGGGCCGGTGTCCCTGTGGGAGTGGTGAGGGCTTTGGGGCCTGTTGCCAGCCCTACTTGGTGGGGGATGGGGTGGCTCCAACCGCAGAGGCGCTGATGCGATCGCGCTATACCGCCTACCACCAAGGCAACATCGATTACCTGATCGCCACCCATCACCCGACCCAGCGCTATGGGGGCCAGCGAGGGGCGATTGCCCAGAGCGTGGCCACTACCACCTGGCTGGGGCTGAGGGTGCTAGCCACCGAAGCGGGTCAAGCGACCGATCGCCGAGGGGTGGTGGAGTTTGTCGCCTACTACGCAGACCCTCGGCCCGGTCAAATTCACGAGCGATCGCGGTTTGTGCGCCAAAAAGAGCGTTGGTTCTACGTCGATGGCGACGCTCTGCCGCCCCTGGTGAAGCACCGCAATGACCCCTGCTGGTGTGGCAGTGGCAAAAAATACAAAGCTTGCCACGGGCGCTGAGGAGTCAGGAGGCAGGAGGCAGGAGACAGGAGACAGGAGGCTGGAGGCTGGGGGCTGGAGGCTGGAGGCTGGAGGCTGGGGGCTGGAGGCAGGTTTAAGAATGTCTAGAATTCCAGGGCTAATTGGCGGATTGCACCGGATACTCAAGGCACCGAATGAACGCAAGCGCTGGGGTTAAATGGACTGGTATGGCTGATCAAACTGAGCCCAGGGTGGCAATGCAATCGTCGACCCCATTAGATGACCCAGCAAATATCCTGCTCTCTCCAGAAGTCATTGCCCGGGTGCGCGAGGGGGTAGCGACCTCCCAACAGCCCGAGGTGCGCCAGTGCATTACCCAAGATCTGGCAGAACTCAGTGCGATCGCCCAGGGCACTGCCGATCGGCGGGTCAGTGGTCGCTTGCGCCGCTGGATGATGCGCCGCCTGATCAAAAGCTTCTTTCGGGTTCGCATTGAGAATCCTGAAAACATACCCACCGAGCCCAACGTGCTGACGGCCAACCACCTCAGTCACCTCGACCCGTTTTTGATTCTCGCCTTTTGCCCGCCCCACCCCTACTACTACATCCTGGGCGATGCCCGCACCCTCTACAACAAGCGCTGGAAGCGTTGGCTGATTGGCTGGGCCGGGGGCGTCATTCCCCTTGAGCGCTGGTGGAAAGAGGAAATGGCCGTCATGGCCGCCGCCGATCATGGCCAGGCCGATCTTAAGCCCCTGGCCACCGAAATTCGAGACCACGTGCCCAATGGCAGCTCAATCCAGCAAATGCGTCAGATTGACCAGGCCGTGCAGGCGTTACTCGCTCGAGGCGACGGCATTATGCTGTTTCCTGAAGGACGTCTGGGGGAACAAGAAGGCCACATGCACCTCCCCCTCAAACGAGGTACCGTCCTCTATGCCATGCGATCGGGGGTGCCTATTTATCCCGTGGCCATTGTCGGGACTAAAACCCTCTACTTTCGCAAGCGGCTGACCCTGCGCTTTGGGCCACCGGTGCAGGTGCCCCACCAGCCCCGCCCCAAGCGAGTTGCGATCGACGCCGCCCTCGCTGACCTAGAGCAGGCCTTCAAGGTACTGCTGCCCGAAGACTACCAAGAGCCCCAAGGGCCACAGCTGTTCAGTCAGTGGCTGAACCACCTATTTTGGTAGCGGCGGATCGTCAGAATTTGGTGACAGATTGGCCACAGATAAGCTGCCAACCAGTCCTGACATTCATTCAGAACATCTCGAAATACTTATGCTGCCTGCAAGCCCTTAACGAGATTTGAACTCGTGACCTCTCCCTTACCAAGGGAGTGCTCTACCACTGAGCTATAAGGGCAATTGTCGTGGTGGGCCGGGCTGGATTTGAACCAGCGTAGGCGTAGCCAGCGGATTTACAGTCCGCCCCCATTAACCACTCGGGCACCGACCCGCCCTATCCACGATTTATCATCCTAGCATGGATGGGTAATTGTTACGGAACAACCCAAAAACTTCTGCCAGTGAATTATCGAGCGTAGACCAGCCAGGCGAACAACCACCCCACCAGCAGTCCTAGCCCGCCAAACCGCACGGCCTGCCAGAAGGGCTCTTGCAGGTGCTGCCAAGAAATCACCTGACTGGCTAATTCCATCTCAAAGCTATCGGTCGCTTCTTGCAAGCGCAGAACTTCTTGGGCCGCCCCGGGATCATCGGCCTGCGGCCCGCTGGCCTGCAGAGTTTGAAGCTGAATCAGGTTAGAAATACCCGCCTTAAGCTGGTGCATGCGGGTTTCCAGCCCCTCTAGCTGGTGCATGAGATCCGCCAGGGAGCGAGGTGCCTCCTCAGGCCCGCCGCCTAGGGAACCCCGCTGATGGTGAGAGCGATGCCGTCGATAGCCTAACTTCATCGTGCAAAATAGTGATAAGTGTGAAATCTGTCCTAGGCGGTGTGGCCAATACCCCTGCCAAACGCAGCGGACATCTTCTCTTAGTTAACCCCAACTGGTTGCAATAACTATGGCGTTCTCCTTTGACCCATTGATGACCGCTTCGACGGCGGTATCGGCTAAACCCGCCGCCGATCTCACGGACCTAGAGCTAGCTCAAACCCTGGCAGAGCGGTTGGCGATTAAACCCACCGATTGGCATCGCCTCAATCGCGATCGCCGGGTGCGGGCCAAGGAGCAGTTGGCGGCGGCGCTAGTCTTTTTGCTCAAAGACAACTCTGAAGAAGCCCTGGCCCGGATAGAACAAGCCACCGGGTGGCTGAACCATAGCCTGCAAGCCCCCCCCTGCCCAAGCCATGGCGATCGCAAAGCCCCCGCCAAAAACGACCCATCATCCCCCAACCCCAGCTAGACCCTGGAGACACAGGATCGCTGTGCGCCCAGGCCTGGCGTCTACCCGCGCGGTCTGGGCCCGGACTCTATCGAATGAGCGGCAGCCGCCGAGATTGCCGCACGGCTTTGCCCAGGTGAAGCTCTCGGCCACCATCACACCAGGCCACATGGTCAAACACCTGGTAAAGAATGTAGAGGCCTCGGCCACATTCCCCCGGGTGAGAGGTGCAGTTGCCATCTAGATCGTCATCACAGCTACAGGGATGGGTAAAGCCATTGCCCTGATCGGTAATGACCCACCACGAACTCGAGCCCGAAACCGAATACTTCACCGAAATGAATTTGGAGCGGTCAAGCTGGTTACCATGCTTGGCAGCATTGACTAGGGCTTCTTGTAAGCCCAGACGCACCTCAGCCTTCCATGGGTCAGGTACGTTCTTCAGCAAAAGATCGATCACAGGCTGCAAATACAGCGTGGAGACAAAGCTTAGGGTGTCCCACTTTTGCTGATTAACAGGTGGAGAAGTTGCAATCACTCAGGCTATCCCCGAAGTCTTGATGTGAGTGGTGATAAAAAATCTAGCCCAGGGCTCAGACATTAATCAATTAAAACCGACTGACCACAACCGATAAAATATTTATATTTTTTTGTCTTGTTTTTGGAAGGGTTGTGTGCAAAGAGCCGGGTAAATATAACTCCGAAAAGCTTGAGCTCGATGATGATTCAAACGGAAGCTAAATAGGTCAAATTTACTGCTGGGGTCTAAGCAACACTACTATTCCACTATAGCAAACTTTACCGGGGCATAGTCAATCAGGAAGCACTCTAGGGGTTGAGGTCATTCTTGCAGTCGTTTGCCTGCATAGCAGCCAATATTTCTCCGCTGAAGCATTACTGGGCGGCATCAATGGGCGTTGCTTTGAATCTGATGTTTAACGTTTGCAACGTTGACCCATCGCAGTATTAAGTAATGTTAAGTAGATTAAAGCGTCGGTTCTTGTCAGGGGGTGGCGCTGGGTTTTTCCTCAGTCTCCCAGATGTTGGCGGGCGGCACCAGCGACAATTTCAGAGTCATCTGTGGTGAGCTGTTGCAGAGCCGACTGGGCTTCAGGCTCAGAAAACTGCGCTAGGGCCTGCACTAGGCGATGGCGCACTTGCCAGTCGGGGTGGTTGGTATAGGTCAGCAGTAGGGGTAGGGCGCGACTATCGCCTAGCTCTCCCAAGGAGCCAATGGCGGCGGTCGCGATCAGCTCATTGTCGGAGGTGAGTGCTTCTTGAAGCAGCTCAAAGGCATCGGGTTCGCCCAGTTCGCCCAGGGCGGCTACGATGCTAAATTTCACCAGCCATTCTGGGGTGCTGTGGTAAAGGGTCGCTAAGTCGGGGTACGCACTTTTGATCTGGAGTCCACCGATGGTATCTGCCGCTGCGGCCTGCACATCGGGTTCGGGATCGTTGGTCAGCGATCGCCGGAGGAGAGGTTCTGCAGTGGCTAAATCGTGCTGCCCCAGGCTGGCCATCTGGCTAATGGCGGCATAGCGTACCCGAGCATTGCCATCGTTGGCGGCCAATTGCACCAGGTCAAATGCTGCCGCTGGGTCGAGTTCGCGGAGTTGGTTGACGGCCCGTAGCCGATCCCCGTAGTCGTCGGAGTGGAGCAGTTCTCGAACCGAGTCTGGGGTAATAGCCATTTTGTAGAGATGAATACAAAGCTGCTTCTTTTACTATCGACCATTTTGGGGATCGGCGATAGGGGGTGGGTTCGTGGGTGGGTGATCTGCTCTACCAGTTCATGCCTTACTCACCGGCCCACCCACGCTACCGGTGATCGATTACCCATCGGCCCACCCACGCTACGTGTAGCTGTTGGCCATTTCGCGCACGATGTCGCCTCGGGTGAGGATGCCGACCACCTGCTTTTGACTATCGACGACGGGGAGTCGTCGCACCTTTTTGTCATGCATGAGGTGGGCTGCGTCGCGGAGCGATTTGTCGGGGGCAATGGTGACGACGCGGTCGGTCATCACATCTTTGACCGATTGGCCCAGGGCTTTGTGGAGTTCTTGGTTGTACTGGGCGGGATTTTTCAGATAGATCACGCTGTCAAGCAGCATGATGTAGGCGGGCACATCGACTCCGGTGGTTTGCCACATCAGGTCAGACTCTGACAAAATGCCCACTAGGTCGCTGTCGGCATTGATGACCGGCAGCCCGCCGATATGGTTATCGGCCATCAGCTGAATGGCATCCTTCAGCACGGTGTCAGGAGTCACCGAGATCGGGTTTGGGGTCATCACATCTGCAACGGTTCTGGCCATAGGGTTGGTTAAGTTCTGGGTGACTGGGTTATTGGGGGCTTAATTTCATTCTAGAAAAGGTTCTGAGTTAACCGGTTGGCTGTCACAGGTCGTTACAGTAGTGCTCTAAAATGTCGGCGCAGTGGGCGATCGCACCCAAATGGGCAATCTCATAGCCGTGGGTGTTGTGGGTGGGAAAGCTGAGGCAGGCGGCCCGCGACACATGGCCAAACTTCATGGCAATCGAGCCGTCGCTGCCAAAGCCACTGATCACCGCCATTTGAATGGGCAGATGATGCTGAGTGGCGGCCCGGCGCAGGTCGGCGTTGAGCCCTTCGTCGTAGAGCCCGTAGGCATCTTGGCTGAGGAGTACCGGCATGTCTCCGGGCTGGATCGGGTATTCCGCCGCCAGGGGGCAAATTTCTAGGGCAATCAGCGCCTCGAGGCGGTGGCGCTGGGAGAAATACAAGGCTCCTACGGCCCCCACTTCTTCCTTGGCTGAGGCCACTAGATACACGGTCACGGGCGGGTCCTGCAGCCGTTCGGCCAGCCTGAGCAAAATGGCTAGGGATGCCTTGTTGTCGAGGGTGTAGCTGGCGATGTAGTCACCCATGCGAAAGGGCAATTTGCGGTGCTTGCCCACCACGGCCCTTGTGCCGGGGCGAATGCCGGCGGCGGCGAGTTCCTGGGGCGATCGCTTGGTTTCGATCCAGGCGGTTTCCCAGGTGACGGGTTTGGTGTCTTGCTGGGCCTTTTGGGGCGACTCGTGGGACACATGGCGCGAACCAAAGCTCAAAATGCCGCTGATGGTGTGGTGATCCCCCAGTAAATCCACCACGCCCTCGCCGTAGACCCAGGGGAAGGAACCCCCCAGCTTGCGCACCGAAACTCGACCATCGGCGTAGATGCTTTTGACCAGGGTGCCGATCTCATCTTTGTGGGCGGTGATGGCGATCGCGCGGCTGTCGTCTTTCCCTGGAATTTTGGCAATCACGTTGTCGGCTTCGTCTCGCCAGTGGTCTACCCCGAGGCGGGCCAGGTCAGCCATCAAGCGCTGGTTAATTTCGTCTTCGGCACCGCTGGGGGAGTGGCACATGACGAGGTCGGAGATGACGTTAAAGAGATCGTCGTGGGACATGGGAGGAGGGATGGGGGAGTGAGTTTTAAGGGCTTAGTTTTGAGTGATGCGTTCTCTTGGCAACGCTCCCACTCAAAACTCAACCCTCAAAATCTACCATTCACCCCTGGTTCACCCCTCTGTTCCCTCGCGTTAGCTCTCACGCTCATCTGGGCTTTCTAGGCGTAACGAATTCTCTTCCCCCTCTGTGCGTCTACTACCAAAATCTCCTTGGCTGCGCTGGGGGATCGGGTTTGGGCTGGGGCTCCTGCTGTTTGTGGGGGTCAGTAGCCAGTTTCGCAGCGAGGCGACGCTGCCTACCCTCGATCCCCTGCCGCAAGATCCCTATATTCGAGCGTATTTTAACCAGAACCAGGCGGCCACCTACACCGACCCCTATCGCCAGATCACTCGCCACGGCGATGATCTGGAGCAGGTGATCATAGATGCGATCGCCACAGCCCAAGTTTCCATTGATATCGCGGTCCATGAGTTTTCGCTGCCGGGCATTGCCCATGCCCTGGCGGAGCGCCGGGCGGCTGGGGTCGAGGTGCGCGTGGTGGTCGAGAACACCTACAGCACCCCCATGGCCCAGCGGAACCCAGGGGCGATCGCCCAGCTCGATGAGCACTACCAGGCCAAGGCCAACGACCTATACGCCTTTATCGATACCAACCAGGATGGAGCCCTGGGGGAGGAGGAATTGCGCGATCGCGATGCCCTCACCATTCTGGCCCAGGCCAACATTCCCCTGATCGACGACACCGCTGACGGCAGTAAGGGCAGTGGTTTAATGCACCACAAGTTCATGGTGGTGGATGGCCGCACCGTGGTCACCGGCTCCGCCAACTGGACCCTGAGCTGCACCCACGGCGATTTTGCTAACCCTGACAGCCGAGGCAACGCCAACAGCCTGCTTGTCATCGACAGCCAACCCCTAGCCCAACGGTTTCAAGCCGAATTTAGCGACCTGTGGGGGGATGGCCCCGGCCGCAAACGAGACAGCTTGTTTGGGCTCCAAAAGCCCCACCGCCCCTCGGCCCTGATCGCAATCCCAGGCTCTGGTCTGGCTGTGCAGTTTTCGCCCGTTTCTAAAACCCAGCCCTGGGCCCAGAGCGTCAACGGGCTGATTGCCAAAACCCTGGGCCAGGCCACCCAGAGCGTGCACCTGGCGCTATTTGTATTTTCTGACCAGGCGATTAGTCAGCAGCTAGTGCCGGTCGCGAACCGGGGGGTGTCCATTCAAACCCTGATTGATCCCAGCTTTGCCTACCGGAGCTATAGCGAGGGGCTCGACATGCTGGGGGTGACCCTGCCAGATCACACCTGTAAGCGCGACAACAGCGTTCCTTGGGCCAACCCCATCACCACGGTGGGGGTGCCGGTTTTGCCCCCCGGCGACAAGCTGCACCACAAGTTTGCGGTGCTCGATCAAAACACGGTGATCGTCGGCTCCCAAAACTGGAGCCAGGCCGCCAACAACACCAACGACGAAAACCTGCTGGTGATTCGGAATCCTACGGTGGCCGCCCACTTTGAGCGGGAGTTTCAACGCTTGTACGATGGCGCTGAGTTGGGCATGACCCCGCAGCTTCAGGAGGCGATCGCCCGCCAAGCCGAACAATGCGGCCTGTAGCGGCCCGCTATCCCCTAGCGGGCTGGCTTGCCAAACCAGATTGCTTTAGCCTCGCCCCAGTTGAGCCGATCGCCCAGGGAGTCCTGGGTGATTAACTCTTCCATATGGGCGGGCTTAAGCTCTAGCCAGCCCATGGTTTGCTGTAGGCTCCAGCGTCGATACTCAGCGATCGAACGCAGGTCGGACAGGGTAATGGTGGGTACCGGGCTGCTCAACCAGGCCCTCAGACTGGAGGATGGCACCTGCAAGGTCACGGCCAAGGCCCTGGGGCTCCGATAGGTTCTGAGCTCGAGCCGTAGCCAGGTGGCCAAGGTCTGCACATTCCAGGGATAGTAGTTTGTGATCATGGGGTTTAAAAACGTACCTTATAGTGGCTCATCCATTAAAGGCGGGGAACCCGACAAGTTCCCAAGTACCCCTAGGGGGCATACGGAAATTTTGTACTGAGACCAATTTTCTTGTATAAAACATGGCCAGACTGTACCCAAATATGTCACTTTTCTATGTTTCGAGTGCGATCGGGAACATCCTTAGGGCTTTTGTCTGCGTAAACAACAGAGATTTTCGGGAAAGTCGATACCCCCAGTCGGGGTGTGCGCCCTGTGCCGTAGACGGTCGGCACAATTCTCCGATATTTTCGTGGCCAGAATTGTTCTAAATAATCCTGAGGACTATCCAGAGGACGGGTTTCTAAGCGATACTGGGGCAGTATCCTGAGGATTGTCCGGAGGATAGCGATGAATACTGGGGAAATTGATCGATTTCCGGTTGGCCAGCTCCAAGACCGCTATAGCCTGGCCCGCAGCGCTGTGTACAAGCGGATGCAGGATTTGGGCATTGCGCCGAAGAAGGTGGGGCAGCGATCGTACATTGATGCCCAAGAGCTGACCCTGATGGATGAACTGCATATGTTCATCAACCAAGGGGGCAGCGCCCCTGAGTTTATTGAGGCGCGGGGGCTGCGGCAGCGCCAGGGCAACCAGGGCAATGGCAATGGCCAGGCTGGGGGTGGATCTGCCTTGGCCACTAATCCTGGCGATTTTGGTGGGCTGATCAGCGCCATTGTGTCGGAGGTCGTGGGGCGGATTGGGTTTAACCAACCGGATCCGCTCAAGTATTTTGAAACCCTGGAGAACGCCGCTACGAAGGGTTGGCTGTTTAGCACCAGTGAGCTGGCCGGGTTGATGGATATGTCGCCTCGAGAAATAGAGGGTTACGGCGATCGCTTCGCCGAGGCCGGGTTTGTTTTCAGTCGGTCTGGGCGACGAAAAAATGGGGAGATTGCCTGGCGGGTCACAAAGCGTTTAAAATAAAAA
>JAIXUR010000291.1 GCA_027483425.1 Cyanobacteriota bacterium
ATCCGGTTCGATGGTGAAGGTTGGGTCAACGGTGAGGGAGGTGTGGGTGACGTCGTCGTTGATGCCGACGGTGAAGTGGTTTTTGGGCTGGGGGGCGGCCAAATTCTCAAATACGGCGTGAACCATCGCCGGGGTAAATTCCTTCGACGATAGGCCGTAGCGGCCCCCGACGACGCGAATCTGGATGCGGCCCGCCTCCGCCAGGGAGCCGACCACATCCTGGTAAAGCGGTTCGCCCAGGCTACCGGGCTCTTTGGTGCGGTCGAGAACGGCGAGCGCACCCACGGACTCGGGCAGCGCGGCCACAAAGGCCTCCAGGCTCCAGGGTCGGTAGAGCCGCACCTTCAGCACGCCGACCTTTTCCCCCTGGGCCAGCAGGTAGTCCACAGTTTCGTGCACCGTTTCACAGCCCGACCCCATGAGAACGATCACCCGTTCGGGAGTGGGGTGGCCGTGGTAGTCAAACAGCCGATAGGCGCGCCCGGTGAGCTGGGCAAAATCATCCATAGCTGCCTGCACCAGGCCGGGGCAGGCCTCGTAAAACGAGTTCACTGTTTCCCGCGCCTGGAAGTACACGTCGGGGTTTTGGGCGGTGCCGCGAATCACCGGTCGGTCGGGGGTAAGGGCGCGCTGGCGGTGGGCAAGGATGGGTGCCTGGGGCATCAGCGATCGCAGATCGTCGTCATCCAGCAGTTCGACCTTCTGCACTTCGTGGGAGGTGCGAAACCCGTCGAAGAAATGTAGGAAGGGAATCCGGGTGGCAAAGGTGGCGCGGGTAGCGATCGCGGCGAGATCCTGGGCCTCCTGCACCGAGGCCGAGCAGAGCAGGGCGCAGCCGGTGGCGCGGACGGCCATCACGTCGCTGTGGTCACCAAAGATGGACAGACCCTGAGCCGCGAGGGAGCGGGCCGCAATGTGAATGGCGATCGGGGTCAGTTCCCCCGCAATTTTGTAGAGGTTGGGGATCATCAACAGCAGCCCCTGGGAGGCCGTAAAGGTCGTGGTCAGCGACCCGGCCTGGAGCGCGCCGTGAACGGCCCCCGCCACCCCACCCTCGCTCTGAAGCTGTACGACATTGGGTACCGCGCCCCAGAGATTGGGCTGGTGGGCGGCAGACCAGGCATCGGCCCACTCAGCCATGGTTGAGGAGGGGGTGATGGGGTAGATGGCGATCACTTCGCTCAGACGGTAGGCGATGCGGGCGACGGCTTCGTTGCCATCCAGGGTCGAAAAGGTCGGGGTTTTCATCGGTTCAACACTCCCAGTTGAGTCAAATCCTGTAGGGTCTGCTGCGCCTCGGCTTCATCGAGCAGGCTGAGGGCAAAGCCGACGTGAACAATGACGTAGTTGCCGACGACGGCCTCGGGCACGTAGGCGAGGCTGACCTCTCGGACGATGCCGCCAAAGCTGACCTTGCCCGTGCGCAGGTAGTCATTCCCCTGGCCGGGGGGTGGCTCGGTGATGCTGACAATTTGACCAGGCACCGCTAGACACATGGCGCACCTCCTGCTGCTGTTGGTTGACGTTTCCAGTGGGCACCCAGCAGTTGCCCCGCCGCAAGGCCACCATCGTTGGCCGGGATCTGGTGGTGCCAGTGGGGCACAAACCCCTCGCCCCGCAGCCGCTGAATTGCCCGGTCGAGCAGGTAGCGATTTTGCCAGCAGCCCCCGGTCAGTAGGACCTTCTCGATGCCGACGTGGCGGGCGATCGCCACCACCATCTCCACCAGCGTGTTGTGAAACTTGGCCGCAACAATGCCAGGGGAGTCTGGCTCGTGGAGCGAAACCGACTGCCGAGGGTTGAGCGAAGTCGAAACCCGATCCCTCAGAATCGCCTCGACCATCGGTTGCCAGTCCAGCACCAGCGTTCCATCTGGGGTGTGCTCCAGGCCGTAGGGATAGCGATCGCTCGTGGGTTCCAGTACTGCCTCCAGCTGCATCGCCGCTTCTCCCTCAAAGCTGTTGCGGTGGCAGAGCCCGATCAGCGAGGCGATCGCATCGAACAACCGTCCCATACTCGACGTTCTAGGCGCATTGACTCGATTGTGAAGCATGGTTCGCATCACCGTTAACTCCTGGGGTTGAAAGGCTTGCAGGGTGGGACAAGCCAAGGTAAAAGCGGCTTCTCCAAAGGCTTCGTACAGCAGACCCAGAGCGGCGCGGCGGGGTTCTTGGGCGGCGCGATCGCCCCCCGGTAGCGCAAAGGTCCGCAGGTGAGCCACCCGCTGAAATCCGCCGCGATTTGGGATGGCCAGGGCTTCGCCGCCCCAAATCGTGCCGTCTAGGCCGTAGCCCGTGCCATCCCAGGCCAGGCCCAAGACCGGCGGCTCCAGACCGTTGTCGAGCATTCCCGATAGCACATGGGCGTAGTGGTGCTGAATCGGTACGAGCGGCACGTTCATCTGCTGACTCAGGGCCTGGGCGAATTGGGTGGAACGGTAATCGGGATGGGCATCGCAGGCGATCGCCACGGGGGTAGCTGCATGCAGGTGCAGCAGTTGGGCAATGGTGTCCCGAAAGCGATCGAAGGTTTGGGCCTGGTCGAGATCCCCCAGGTGGGGGCTGACCACAATCTGGTCGCCCAGCGACAGCGCCACCGTATTTTTGAGATGGCCGCCCACCGCCAGCAGGCAGGGCATGGTTTGCTCCGGCACATCCACCCTGAGGGGATAGCCCCGCCCCCGCCTCAGCAACATCGGCTGGTCGGCGATGGTGCGCACGACAGAATCGTCAATGGGCTGCGCGATCGGGCGATTGTGGACGAGGTAGCCATCGGCAAGATCGGCCAACTCACGGCGGGCGGCTTGCCCATCGCTACAGAGGGGCGCGTGGGAGCGGTTGCCGCTGGTGGCAACTACCGGGAAGCCGAGTGCAGCCAAAAGCAAGTGATGCAGGGGCGTGTAGGGCAACATGGCCCCGACGGTGCGCTGCCGGGGGGCAATGGCTGGGGCCAGGTGCGATCGCCCCTCTTTCTGCTCCAGCAAGACAATGGGAGCCGCCGCCGAGGTCAGCAGTTCCCGCTCCGTCGGCGAGACAATGCAGTCCTGCTCCAGGGATGCCAGGCAGGGGTACATGACTGCAAAGGGTTTGGCGGGGCGCTGTTTGCGATCGCGCAGCCTGATCACTGCCGCGTCATTCCGCGCATCCACCACCAGATGAAACCCACCCAGCCCCTGCAGCGCCAGAATCTGCCCCTGCCGAATCCAATCCGCCGCCAGG
>JAIXUR010000539.1 GCA_027483425.1 Cyanobacteriota bacterium
CTCAATATTGATGTGCAGCCGGGGGCCGGGGTGCAGAGCGAGGGCAACCTGCTCACCATTGGCGACCCCACCCAGGAGGTGGTCGAGTTTAGCCTCATGACCCTGGACGCCAACAAAGTCTCCGTTAATATGCCCGTGCGGGTCAAAGTCCTGGGGCCTGATCAAGACGAGTACCTCGGTCGCGTGGTGAGCATTGCCCCCCAGGCCCTGGGTAGCAGCCCCGACAGCCCCGATTCCCAGGCCATGGTGAAGGCCATCGCCCAGCTTAACCGCCCCAGCGGCGCGCTGATTCCCGGCGGCTCGGTCAGTGTCGAAGTCATTCTGGTGCAGCGGCCCAATGCCCTGGCCCTGCCCGCCAACGCCATTCAGCAGGAGGGGGATGAATCCTTTGTGTGGGTGGTGGATGACGACGGCAAGGCCCAAAAGCGTCCCGTGACCACGGGCCTCGATACCCTAGAGGCGGTGGAAATTCTCTCGGGGCTGACAGAAACCGACACCGTCATTCTCAACGCCCCGCCCGATCGCCCCCTGGAGGCGGGCTTGGAGGTTGAGACCGCTGCTCCCGCTGGCCCCCCTGGCCTGACTCCCTAGGCACCATTCTCTAACGGTAACCCTGTGGCCCTTTCTCCCCTTGATCTAAGCCTGACCACCCTGCGGGATCTGACCGGCAACTGGGTACGCTCGGGGCTGACCGCCCTGGGCATCTTTATGGGGGTGGCCGCCGTCAACGCCACCCTCAATATCGACACCATTGCCAACCGGGTGTTGCAAGAGCGCCTAGAGGCCAGGGACAACCCCAACATTACGCCCTGGGTCTACGGGCGCGATCGCCCCCCGGTGGAGTTTGATGCGGCCGCGATCGCCGCCATTGAGCGGGCGGTACCCACTATTCTCAGCATTAGCCGCGTTTCCCGACTGTGGGGAGTCGAGGTGCAATACCAGGGCATCATCGCCGATAGCGTCAATGCCCTGGGCGTGTCTGAAAACTACCAGCGCACCACGGGGCGACAGGTGCTAGCGGGCCGTTTTTTTGAGCCAGAAGACTTTAACGCCTTTCGCCCCGTCACCGTGATCGACACCGTACTGGCTCAGCAGCTCTTTCAGGATGCTCCGCCCCTGGGGCAAGGCATTTTCATCAACGGCACTCGGTTCACCGTTGTTGGTCTAATTGAGAATAAGAACCTCTACGGCAGCGAAGAGGGCGAACCCACCGGTTCCCTCTGGATGCCTGAACCCTACGCTAACCTGCTGCAAGGCGGGTATGCCTGGGGGCAAATTCAAATCGCCCTGGGCAACCTCGACCACTATGAGGCCACCTACGATGCGATCGAAGCCCAGCTCCAGGTCATGTTCCCTGGCTACGAGCTGTATTTAGACGGCAATGTGGAAGACCTGGTCGAAGAAGAGCAGCGCCAGCGGGCCTCCATTCGGGTGCTCAAGGCGGTGGGCCTGCTCGCCCTCGTGATTGGCGGCGTGGGCATCGCCAACATTACCATCGCCGCCATTATGGAGCGCACCCGCGAGATCGGTCTGCGCCGGGCGATCGGGGCCACGGACCTAGAGATTATGGCCCAGTTCATCGCCGAAGCCGCCCTGCTCAGCCTGATCGGCGGTACCACAGCGGTAGGCACCGTTCATCTACTCACCAAAGTCGCCACCACGACGGTCTTTGAAGCCCCCTACGAGTTCCACTGGCGCGACGCGGCCCTCTCGATGGGGGCGGCCTTTGGGGTCGGGGTCGGGGCCAGCTTTTTGCCCGCCCTGCGGGTGACGCGCATTGACGTGGTGCAAGCCCTGCGAGGGGAGTAGGGGGATAGGTGAGCGGGTGAATGAGTGAGGGGCCGTTAACCCCGTAGCCTGGGTCAAGCCTCCACAGACTCTGCTCCCACCCTCTCCACCCCATAGCGTGACCCAGGATCCCAGCCCAGAAGGGGGCAACCGTAACAAAAAAGCCTCCACGACCCTGCCCCAGCATGGGCAGCCTCACCGTTTTCACGGAGCGACAGAGTGCCCATGGTCGCCGCTGAACCAGCGTGATAGGTTGTCATAGTAGCGAGGATGAAGCGGTGCTTCTATCCTACTCGGTTGGTTTAGCTGTGGTTAAGGACGCAACGAAAACGATGGCAACCCTAACAGCGTTAATCCGCAAGCCACTAGGCATGCCCTGGGTGAAGTTGGCCATTCTGGGTCTGGGCAGCGCGATCGCCCCCTTCCCGGCCTGGGCCGAGTCGCTACCGCTGGTGCCCCCCCCAGCTGAGGCCGCCCCGGTGCCCCAGGGTGAACCGCAGGTGGTTCCCTTGACCTTGCCCGACCTGCTCACCCTCACCCTGGAGGGCAACCGGGACTTGCGCAACCGGGTACTCGACCGCACGGTGGAACGACAGACCCTGGCCGCTGCCGAGCAGACCTTTGACCCTCGCTTTACCCCCACCCTGGAGGTCAATGCAACCCTCACTGAGTTTGGTGGCGTCGAGGGTTCGGAGAGCGAACTGGGCGCAGTGCTGCTGGGGGGCCGCACTGACTTTGACCAGCGGGTGCTGCTGAATACCAATCTCGTCACGCGCCTAGGCACCGACATCGATCTGGGGCTAACTCCCCTTGAAGGCGGTCAGCTGTTTCAGTTTCGGGTCAGCCAGCCGCTGCTGCGGGGCTTTGGGACGGCCATCAACGAGGCCCCCGTCAACCAAGCGCGGCTGGGCGAAATCAGCAATCAGCTGGCCCTACGCCAGACGGTGATCGACACCCTGACCACCGCCATTGTGGGCTACAACGACCTGGTCAATGCCCAGGCCCAGGTGGAAATTCAAACCCAGGCCCTAGCTCGACGGCAGCGGCAGCTTCAAATTGTGCAGGCCCTGGTGCAGGCGGGGCGACGGGCCCCCATAGACCTGTTTGACCCCGAGCGATCGCTAGCCGATGCCGAGGGCAATCTGGTCAATGCTCAAAACCAGCTCGATCAGGCCAACAACACTTTGCTTAACTTGATTGGCACCAATCGCAACCTGCGCTTTGTGGTCTCCTTAGACGCGGTTCGAGAGCTGTATGCGATCGCCGCTGAGGAGGTGCTTGCCTACCAGCCCGAGGCCCTGGTGGCCGTGGCCCTGGCCCAGCGCACGGACTATCGCCAGGCCCAGCTCCAGCAGCAGCAGCAAGCCCTCGACCTGCTGATTGCCCAAGACGAGCTGCGCTGGCAGCTCAACGCCGTCGCCGATGGCACCCTGGGCGACAGCTCGGTCGGGGTGTTGGGGCTGGTGGCGACCCGCACCTTCGGCGATCCCGATCCTGACACGAACCGCGTCGCCAGTGAGATCGCCCTACAGCAGCAGGACAACACCCTAGCCCAGCTGCAGAACGAAATTCGCAACGACGCGATCGCCCGTCTGGCCGAGGCGCGCTCTAACCTACAGCAGGTCGAAGCAGCCGAGCGCGCTACCCTCAACGCCCGCCGCCAGGTCGACGCCGACCAGGCTCGCGGCGGCGGCGACCTATTTGAAGCCATTAGCCAAGAAGAGAGCCTGGTCACCGCCCAAACCAACGAGCTTGCGGCCCGGATTGCCTTTCTCAACAGTGTGGCCCGGCTGGAGCAAACCGTAGGTACTACCTTAGAGCGGTGGGCGGGGGAGATTGGGTCGGGCTTGGGGGCGGAGTTGGAGTTGGAGGAGTGAGGGGGTGAGGGGCGAAGTTTGGTCGGCGATCGCAGGTCAAGATCCTAAAAGGCTACACTTTGGGTTGGTTAATGGACGCGCTGAGTTTTCCCTGGCTCTGAGTCATGCTGCCCCTAAGTAATGCTGCCCTTACGTAATGTTGCAAAAACGCCTGGAGCCCTTTTTAAGCCGTAAGCGGGTAGCGATCGTCGAGGCTTGTGTGATTGGGCTGGTGTCGGGGCTGGCGGCGGTGCTGCTCAAACAGGGGGTCGAGTGGTTGACCCTGTGGCGCACCTCCAGCACGCTCCCCCTGTGGTTGGCGTTGCCCACCATTGGCCTGGTGGGGGGATGGCTGTCGGGGGTGCTGGTCGAGCGGCTGGCCCCCGAGGCCTCGGGCAGCGGCATTCCCCAGGTGAAGGCTGCCTTGGGGTTTGCCAAAATACCTTTAAATCTGCGGGTGGCCCTGGTTAAGTTGGGCAGCACCCTGCTGGCCCTGGGCTCGGGTCTATCCCTGGGGCGGCAGGGGCCGACGGTGCAGATCGGTGCCGCCCTGGCGGCACAGCTCAGCCGCTGGGTACCCACCTCCCCAGAATATCGGCGGCAGCTGATCTCGGCGGGGGCGGCGGCGGGTCTGGCGGCGGGGTTTAACGCCCCCATTGCCGGGGTGCTGTTTGTGGTCGAAGAGCTGCTGCAAGATTTTTCTGACCTGACCCTGGGTAGCGCTATTTTGGCGTCGTTTATTGGGGCGGTGGTATCGCGGCTGCTGGGGGGGCAGGGGCTGAATCTGGTCATGGATTCCAGGCACATTAGCCTGTCGTTGCACGACCTTCCCTTTTTGATCATTCTGGGGCTGGCGGCGGGGCTGCTGGGGGCGTTGTTTCGCCAGGGTATTTTCGGTAGCCTGGCCTTTTTTCGGCAGTTTAAGCGGCTGGGGCTGCCGGGGCGGATTGGCCTGGCGGGGTTGATCACGGGGCTGGTGGGGGTGTTTTTGCCCGTGGCGGCGGTCGACAACACGGGTCTGCAAGAGTTTTTGGTCACGGGGTCGGCGGGGTGGCAACTGGTGGCGATCGCCTTTGTCGTCAAATTTTTGCTCACGCTGCTGGCCTACGGTTCTGGCGCGGCGGGGGGCATTTTTGCCCCTTCCCTGGTGCTGGGGGCGGCACTGGGCTGTCTGGTGAGCTTTTTGGCCCAGGGGGTGTACACCGGCTTTGGGGCTTGGCCCCTGCCCGAGGCCCTGGCTGGCCCCACCACCTACGCCCTCACGGGCATGGGGGCCTTTTTTAGTGCGGTGACCGGGGTGCCGATCACCGCCATCGTGATTGTGTTTGAGATGACCGCCAATTTTAATCTGGTGCTGCCACTGATGATCGGCTCGGGCATTGCCTACCTGGTGTCCGATCGCGCCAACAACGGCTCCATCTACAAGCGGTTGCTGGCCCTCCAGGGCATTCACCTGGAGCCGGTGGCCCAGGCCAACAACCCCTGGGCCGGCCTGACCGCCGCCGACCTGATGCAGCGCCGGGTGGAAACCCTCTCTAGCCAGATGCCCCTGCCCGAGGTGGTGCAGGCCTTTTCGCGATCGCACCATCGCGGCTTTCCGGTACTCGAAGCGGGTCGCCTGGTGGGCATTGTGACCCAGAGCGACCTGGGCGCAGCCACCGCCCAGGGGCTCGATCAATACCTCACTCTGGCTGACATCATGACCACTGATCCGGTCACCGTGGCCCCCGATGCCACCCTACCCCGGGTGCTGCACCTGCTCAACCGGCTCAAGCTCAGCCGCCTGCCGGTGACCGAGGGCAACAAGCTGGTGGGCATTATTACCCGCGCCGACATCATTCGGGCCGAGTCTGACCAGGTCAGTGGCGAACTGCAAGAACTGGGCCCCCAGGCCCAGCCCTCCTACGTGGTGTTTCAGCAGCGCGCCCCCGCCACGGGCCAAGGTCGGCTGCTGGTGCCCCTGGCCGATCCCCAAACCGCGCCCAATTTAATTAAGATTGCCGCCGCGATCGCCCACGGCCTGCACTACGAACTGGAATGCGTCCACATTGTGGCGGTACCCCGCAGCGTGGCCCCCGCTGAAGCTACCATCGACCTGCAAGGGGCCGAACCCCTGCGCCAGTTGGTCATGTCCTACGCCGCCCACAGCGGGCTGTCGGTGCACTTTCAGGTGCGGGCGGCCCATGAGGTAGGGCGGGCCCTGCTGGAAATTATTCGCGATCGCCACATTGACCTGGTGCTGATGGGCTGGCACCACCCCAACCTCACCCCCGGTCGGGTGATCAGCGGCGTGGTGGATACCCTCATTCGCCAGGCCCCCTGCCAGGTGGTGGTGGTGCGCCCAGGCCGCAATCTCACCTTTAACCACTGGCTGATTCCCACAGCGGGTGGCCCCAACGCCCAAAGCGCCCAGGCCCTACTACCCGGCCTGCTCACCCTGGGCCACAGCCCCGAAATTCAGCTCTGCACCATCTGCCACCCCGAAAAGGGCGAGTGCCTCACCCCACAGCATATTTCTGAGATGGCCGATGGATTAATCGAAACCCTGCACCGCCCGGTGTATACCCAGGTGCTGACTCACCCCTCCGTGGCCGAAGCCATTACCGACTTTGCGGCCCTGTGCCACAGCGACGCCATTTTGCTGGGGGCCTCGCGGGAGAATTTGCTCAGCCAGGTGATTAAGGGCAATGTGCCCCTCGAAATTGCTCAGCAGACCGATATCACCGTGATTTTGCTGCGCCAGGTGGAAGATGTCGTCCTAGAGCCGCCTTGAGGGCCTCCAGGGGGGGAACCATTATGGCGTAACAAAAATCCGAAAATTTTGATTCCTGGCCAGGGCGCAGGGCCCTGCGCCCCTACCGAGGAAACTTTCTGTCTC
>JAIXUR010000508.1 GCA_027483425.1 Cyanobacteriota bacterium
ACCGGGCTGTCTAGGGCAGCAGAGTCGGCGATGGTCGCCACGGTAGCGGGGGGCAAGCTCAAGTAGCCCAGGCCGGGGTCTTCGATATCGAAGGTGGCCCGCAGGGTCGGCTGGCGTAGGTTGGCAGTAATCTCGGCGGAGGTGATCAAACCGCTGACGGTGCCAACGCCATCGACACCCCCCTGGGGCAGTTTCAGGTCGGTGAGGGGAAGATTTTGGATCGTGGCGGCGAGATTGTCTCCCCGGAGGTAGCCCGTGGCCAAGGCATGGGGCTGGTCGGGGTGGCCCAGGTCATTGACCACCTCAAACTCTAGATCGCGATCGCCCTCGACCGTGGCCACGTAGATGCGATTGTCACCGCTGCCAGTCAGATCTACGACCAGATCGCCGCCCTGCCTGAAGGTAACCGGGCCGCTGAGGGGCGAGGCAAAGGCCAACTCTCCCGTGGTTAGCCCCACCAGAGAGGCTTCACCGTTGAGGTCGAGGGCACCGGGGCGGCCCCGCAGCCGACCGGCAAAGAAGGCCTCTCCCCCCAGGGGAATGACATCGGGCACCGGCAGGGCCGCCAGGCTAAACCCATCGACGTTGAGGTTGAGATCGAGGTTGGCGATCGCGGGGGCACCGGGGCCACTGAGGGCCGGGGTAACGATGCCATCGGCCCGGATGCCAGCGGTATTGGCCTGGCGCACCAGCACCGACTGACCATTCCAGGCCAAGTCGGCGATCAGGGGCTCGCGCACCCGAGCCAGCTGGGGCGCCCTCGGTGCGGCGGTGGCCAAGCCGTCTGACAGCACCGCCTGGCCCTCCCCGCGCACGCCAGCCAGACTGAGGTCATCGGTGGTGCCCGTAAACGTAAACTGTCCGCCAGCGCTGCCCTGGAGGTCGGGGGCAAAGGCTCGCATCTGAAGGTCGCGGCCCTCCACATCGGCGCTCCACTGGCCGCTGGCCAGGTTGGCGAGGGCGACCACGGTGCCCCCGGCCAGGGCCAGCTCCCCCCGGCCCCGGCCTTGAATGCCCGCCAGGCTAGTATCCTCCAGGTTTCCCGACAGCTGGGCGGCCGCGTTAGCGACGCCGTCGACCCCGGCCCCGAGCTGCCTGAGCCGCAATTCCCGCGCGATCACATCGGCATTCCACTGGCCATTGGCCAACATACCCTGGCCCGCCACTGTTCCCCCAGCCACCTGCACAAAGGTATCGGTAAAGCGAAGGGTATCGCCCTCCAGGCGCAGGTCACCCCGAGCCGGGTAGGTGCCAGCGGGGGCACGCCAGTTGGCGGTGCCGACCAGCTGGTTGACCGGGCCAGCGACCTCGGCCTCAAAGGAGACCGGCCCCAGGGTGATCGCCTTAGACAGGCCGTAGGTTTGGCCCAGGGCATCGGCGGGGAGGCGATCGCCCGTGAGGGCCAGACTCAGCTGTCCGGGCTCACCAAAGGTAAACCGGCCGCTACCGTTCAGGGCACCCCCCGCCTGGGGGATCGCCACCACCTGGTCAAGGATTAAATTAGGAGCGCGGAGGCGGCCCTTAGCCCTCACCTGGGAAAAGACCACCTTATCGATGGTGACTGAATCCTGGGAGACCAGGTCGGTGGCAATCACCGGCTGGTCCAGCGGCCCGGTCATGGTGACCTTGGCCCCAAAGGTGCCGCTGGCGGGCACCGGCAGGGTCGTCTCCACCAGGTCAGCCACCTGGGCAATGGTAAACGGGTTAACCTGACCGACCAGGTTATAGCCTTTCTCGAGGTCGAGGGTGCCCCCGGCCTTGGCGGTCAGGTCGCCCATGCGGGCGGTTACGGCTTCAAAGGCCAAGCTCTGCCCCTGAAACCGCACATCTCCCTGTAGGTCCTGGAGGGGCTCTGGCAGGGTGGCTCCGGTCACGGTGGCTTCGCTGACGCGCGCCGTGCCCGTCAGGGTGGGGGTAACCTCGCCGCCCAGCTCCACATCGACACTGCCGCTCACCAGCCCGGTCGGAAACTGTACCGGCAGCGGCCCAGCCAAAAAGGATTCCACCAGGGGCATGATGTCGATGGCCTGCACGTCCTGGGCCCGCAGGTTGACCTTACCCATCAGCCCCGGATTGGGCTGCACCGGATCACCGCTGGCCCAGGCCGGGGCCGCCGGTAGCACCAGGGCTTGTAGGAACCCAGGGGGCAGCCAGGCCAGAAACTCTGGCCTAGTGGTAGCGGCGTCGGCCTTCGCAGAGCGATCCGACGAGCCCTCGAGCGAAACCTTAGATTTTGGCGGCGGCAGTTGCACCGACCCTTTGATATCTACACGGCCTCCCTTGACCGAGGTGCCGTTGAGGGTGAGGTCAATGCGCTGGGTCTGGCGGGGAACCGCGGCCCCAGCATTGGGGTCAACCCCCAGGTCAACTCGGCTGATGTCGCCCTGGCCCTGGATGTCGGCAATGGCTACCTGGGGGCGATCGGGGGCTCCCGCACCGTAGGGGAGGAGCGTCAAGCTACCATCCTGCAGGCGCACGGCCCCTACCATGACCTCAATAAACGGCTTGCGATCGGGGTCAGTCTCGGGCAGATCCAGCTCGATCGCCACCCATTGACCGTCGGCTGCCTGCTCAATGTAGGCCTCGACCTGTTCCAGATTAATGCCCAGGCGAATGTCGCGGCGCAGCAGATCCAGCGGGTTGACGCGTACCTCTATGGCCCCCACCGACAGGCGATCGGGGTCAGTGGCGGTGGGAGGCAGGGTCGATGCACCGACGCGAATACCGGTGGGCCCCAGGCGCTCTAGGGGGCCTAGCTCCACCGGGCGACCCACCACCTCAGACAGATAGGCCGAGAGCCAGGGCATCAGGTGGTTACGGCTCCACACCCAGCCCGCTACCCCCGCCGCTCCGCCGAGCACCAACAATCCGGCCCCGACCGTGAGGCCCACGGCAAGCCAGGGTCTACGACCACCAGCATTCTGGTCTGACTCGGGCTCTTGAGAAGGGGTCATACCCGTTTACGCCACCGTAGAACACCCAACAATAGTAATGAACTCCCCGGCTCCTGCCTACCACTTGCAGAGAACTAATTTATGAATTGATGGCTGATCTGTGGATCTAGTCAATTGTTTAGATTGGCAGCTGTAGGCAAAACGGGGCAGAACGATGCTTTTCATGAGTCTAGACAGTAGCTGGCGTAATTTGTTCGCTGCGGGGAAGAGGTTGACCGGTAGAGTAAATAGGTACCGCTGTTTGTGAGATCCGGCCATGGTGGTGTACGTGCTGCTGTTTAACGCCCGCACCGAGAACGAGGGTATTCACACCCTCCGCATTGATGGGCAAGACCTGGTGCTGATGTTTGAACA
>JAIXUR010000137.1 GCA_027483425.1 Cyanobacteriota bacterium
ATTGGGGGAGGCGATCGCCTCCCCCAATGGCCTGCTAATAGCAGAAAATTCTAAGCGGGTAACGCGATTCGAACGCGCGACATTCACCTTGGCAAGGTGACGCTCTACCACTGAGCTATACCCGCACTAAAACCAATCAATCAGAAATCACTCTTGTTGCTGGTTTCGACTTTATCTAGAATCTCAAAAAAATGTGATTATGTCAACATTTTTTTGATTCTGTTCTGGCCCTCGGGGTATTCCATCCCAAACCATCCTCCCCAAGGCCAGTAGACTCAGCCTCTGGCGGGGCTGGCCAAAACCTTGGCAGTGCCATGGGCTGGAACCCTCTAAATAGAACTATGATCGGCGTCGATGACCGGCTGCGCCGACATCGATACCCCAGGCGTCAGGCGGGCGGCACCCTTGTCTTCGTCGCTTCCCCTCACGGAGGGCAGGCGCTCCATCAGACTAGCCATTTCCAGGGCGTTCATGGCGTAACCCCAACCGTGGTTGGACTTAATGCCAGCGCGCTCTAGGGCCTGCTGCAGGGTGTCCGTTGTGAGGACCCCAAAGATAATCGGTACGCCAGTTTGAAAGCCGGCGGCGGCGATACCCTTGGCCACTTCTGAGGCCACGTAGTCAAAGTGGGGCGTTGAGCCGCGAATGACAGCCCCTAGGCAGATAATCGCGTTGTACCGCCCAGTCAGGGCCAGCTGACGCGCCACCAGCGGAATCTCAAAACTGCCGGGTACCCAGGCATAGTCGACCTGGGTGCCCTCAGGGTTGACATCAATACCGTGGCGCTTCAGGCAGTCTTGGCAGCCATCCAGCAGCTTGCCCGTGACCAAATCGTTGAATCGGCCCAGCACAATGGCAAACCGGGGAGACCCAGTTGTGACAAGCGTGCCTTCAAATACTGCCATGAAGAATTAATACCTACACCACAAAATAGTTGAGACCACCCACCACGACCACCAGCACGCCCCAGATAATAGAGCCAAACAGAATCAGTCGTTTAGACTGATCCCAGTCTTGGGGAGAGGCGTAGGCCACGGGCACGTACACCACCAAGACAAAGGACATCAGCACTAGGGCAAACAGTGCGAGTTGAAACAGAATTACCATTGGTTTATCTTTGCTCTCTCAAACACAGCAGCGGAGACGGCGGTGAATAGCCTATTAAGCAGCCAAGGAGCCAGGCCAACAGCCACACTACCCTAACCAGTACGCTATCAGAAAGAGGCCCCCCAGAAAAGTATGGATTTGCTACTTTGCCACACGACCGCCGATTTCGACACCCTGGGGGCTGCTGTGGGCCTAGCGCGGCTACAGCCTGGGCGGCGGATTGTATTGACTGGGGGCTGTCATCCTACTGTGCAGCGTTTTCTAGCGCTCTACCGCGATGAGTACCCGTTGATCGAGCGGCGGGCTGTCGATCCTGGCCAGATTCGCCAACTGATTCTGGTCGATGCTCAGCGAAGCGATCGCTTTGGCCCCGCCGCCGCCTGGATTGCCCAGGCCAAGCAAAACCAGGTGCCGATTCTGGTGTACGACCACCACGGGGTGGAGGCTGAATCGGGGCCAGACAGGCCAGGGATGATTGTCGAAGCGGTGGGGGCTGCCACCACCCTAGCCGTGGAGGCCCTCCAATCCGCAGGCCTTAAGCCCACCGTGGCGGAGGCTACGGTCATGGCCCTGGGCATTCACGTGGATACGGGGTCGCTGCTGTACGAGTCGGCCACCGCTCGAGATGCGGCGGCCTTGGCCTGGCTGATGGGTCATGGCGCTAGCCTGGCCGTGATTGCCGACTTCGTAGAGCCGGGGCTGACCCCGATGCTGCAAGGGTTGCTGACGACGGCCATGGAGACCCTCCAGGTGGAGACCGTAGGCGGCCATCGTCTGGCCTGGGTGCTGCTCAAAACCGAGCATTATGTCCCTGGGTTGTCGGGCCTGGTGGAGCGGCTGATGTCTTGGATCGATGCCGATGCACTGCTGGTGGGGGCCTACTACCTAAGTCAAGCCGGGCTAGGGACAGAGGCGTTAGGTGCAGAGGCGTTGGGGCCAGACGATCTCGATCCAGAACCGACGTTGCCCTTGGCCCCGGTGCCACCAGCCCCCGGCAAGCTCATTCTGATTGGCCGGGCGCGGGGTCGGGTGAGCCGACTCACCCCGAGCGTTCTGGAACAGGGAATTGAACAGGGGATTGCCCAGGGCATTGACTGGGGCGGTCTATTGGCTCCCCTGGGCGGTGGTGGCCACCCCACCGCCGCGTCGGCCACTTTGATTACGGATGACCCTCTAGCGGTGCTGCAACGGGTACTGGATCAGGGGCGATCGCAGCTGCCTGCCCAGCCCACGGCTCGCGATCTGATGTCGTCGCCGGTGCGGACTATTCGCCCCGATACCACCATTGACGCGGCCCAGCGCCTGCTGCTGCGCTATGGTCACTCCGGCCTATCGGTAGTGGATGAGGGCGATCGCCTGGTCGGGATCATCTCCCGTCGAGATCTGGATCTGGCCCTGCACCACGGGTTTGGTCATGCTCCGATCAAGGGCTACATGGCCACTAACCTCAAAACCATCACCCCTGATACTCCACTCACCACCCTGGAGCACCTGATGGTGACCTACGACATTGGTCGTCTACCCGTCCTGCACCAGGGCACCCTGGTGGGCATCGTGACGCGCACCGATCTGCTGCGCCATCGCTACCAGGCCCAGGCCGTGGCTTGCCCTGGGGCGATGGCGCTGCCCGCCGCCGCCACGCTGCAACACAGCTTAGACAGGGGCCTATCGCCCGTCTTGCGAGACATCTTGAGTCACATTGTCGCCGCCGCCCAGGAGCGGGGCTGGCACCTGTACCTGGTGGGGGGGGCGGTGCGCGATTTATTGATTTCCGCCGATCAGGCCTCGGCGGCACTGCCCGACCTCGATCTGGTGGTCGACGGTTTTCACTCTATGGCCCAGGTGGGAGCTGGCATAGAGCTGGCCACCGTGATTAAAGCCCGCTTTCCCGAGGTGGAGTTGCAGGTGCACGGGCGGTTTCAGACCGCATCACTCGTGTGGCGCCAAGACCTGAGAACCCAGAGCGCGGAGAGCCCCGATCTGGCCCATCCCCTGGCGGGGCTGATGATTGACATTGCCACCGCCCGCACCGAGTTTTACCCCTATCCGGCGGCCAACCCCGAGGTCGAAGCCAGCTCCATTCAGCAGGATCTGTACCGCCGCGACTTTACCATCAACGCCCTGGCCCTGAGGCTGACCACCCCTGGGGCCGGGCAACTGCTGGACTACTTTGGGGGGGTTCTCGACCTACACCAGCGCGTGATCCGTGTCCTCCACGCCAACAGCTTTATTGAAGACCCCACCCGCATCTACCGAGCGGTGCGGTTTGCGGTGCGCCTAGGATTCAGCCTGGATGCCCAGACCGAGGGCTATATTCACCACGCCATGGCCAGTGGCATCTATGCCCAAATGCAGCGCCAGGTGGGGCGTGTGCCCGCCCTACAAACCCGGCTCAAGCAAGAGCTCAAGTACATTCTCGACGCCCCCTACTGGCAGCCCGCCCTCGAACTGCTCGACCAGCTTCAGGCCCTCCGCTGCCTGCACAGTAGCCTGGCCATGACCCCACCGCTTTGGCAACAACTGCGTCGCCTCAGTCGCTGGGCTGAGCACTTTGCCTGGCCGGAGCTCGGGCCACCCTGGCTGCTCCGGCTGGAGGGGCTATTGGCGGCGGTGCCCGAGGCGGCGCGATCGCCCCTGGCCACGGCCCTGCAACTCCCCGATCGCACCGTCGATCGCCTGGCTCACCTCGATCGCCTGGAGCAGGACTGGCAAACCCTGGTGGCGACCCAGCCCTCCGCCAGCAGGCTGTATGACGCCTTTAGCCAGGCCGATCGCCCCACCCTCCTCTTGGCCAGTGCCCGCTACCCCCGAACCCTCGGCCCGGCGATCTGGCGTCACCTGCTGCAGTGGGCATCCATGCCGCCCCTCCTCGATGGTCATCAGCTCAAGGCCCTGGGCTACCGGCCAGGGCCTGATTTTCGCCCCATGCTAGAAGCCCTGTTTGGGGCTCAACTCGACGGCGAAATCAGGTCCCTGGCCGAGGCTCAGCTATTCTTGGCCCAGCGTTATCCCCAGGCCTAGGCAACGCTCCTGCGGCCCCAGCTAGAGCACCGGTACAGTAGGGCCAAAAACCCGAACGGCATGATTGGCCTTTGGGTCAAGAAACCGGGTTTCTATACCGACGTCCTAGGGGCAAGATACTGGCACAGGTTGCTCCCCGTCGGGGTGAGAACGGGGTAGAGTGGCAAAGTTATTGACTTCC
>JAIXUR010000169.1 GCA_027483425.1 Cyanobacteriota bacterium
ATCCCAACTAAAAACCATCTCTTCCCAGGACGCGAACCCGGCCCAATGGGCCGGTCGCGGTGAGATCCTGGATAATACCAAATCCGAGTCATATACCCCCGATTACAAAAAGGCCAATCTGTAGGGGCGAATGGCATTCGTCCTAAACCATTTCGGGGGTAGCTAAGTCGGATTTGGTATAAGGATTGAGTTGACACACTCTAAGTCTGACAGCGGGAAGTGGATGTAGGGTATCGAGTGCGCTAATTGACTCGAAGCCAGCGGGCTATGATGAGCCTGAGTTTTGTCCCTACGCCATGCTTGAATACCTCTCACCGCGATCATCAGCCACTCCCCAGGAGGCGATTGAATACCTGGAGTTGCACCAGGCGGCCCAGGAATTTCGCCTGGAGTTAGAGCATCGGGATCGCCTGGAGGCCTACTGTCAGTGGTACGACCAAGTAGCGACCGACCACCGCGAGGCTCTTGAGCGGATGCGCCTGGAGGCTAATCTGCTGTCCTGGTTTAATCGCCGCCTGGACTGAAAGATAAGGCTATAACGACGATAGAGAAAACTACAGGAGCTCGAGCTCGTCCTGTTTGAGGTGAGCGCGCAGGGGGCGCTTGGCCCCGTCGACGGCAAACTCGACCTGAACCGGAAAATTGGGGCTAATGGGGCGACCCTTGTAGTCAGTCAAAATGCTGATTACCACTCCCTCCAACCCTTTGGCATCAAAGGATTCGTTGCGGTGCAGCGGGTGGTGGTAGAAAATAACAGACTCTTTAATCCGGACGCGATCGCCAACGCTCATAGCACACACTCGCTCTATACTCAAGCCTCCCTGGCACCCAGATGGAGAACTCTCTCTGCAACCCTATTATCTTTGCATAGGATGGTTCCCTAGCTATCACCCATCCCCGTAAATTAGGCTGGCCCTACCCCGTTACAGCGGGTCGCCATGGTGCATGAGCTCATCCATGCGCTGGGCCATAGCGGCCATTTCGGGATCTCGCTGGGCCACCACCTGGGTGCGGGCCTGAAACGCTTGGCCAATTTCGGTGTCGTACAGCAGGTGTCGGGCCTGGTTTAGTAGCTCAGGGGCGCGCTCAAGGGGCTGGGGCTGCTTGGCCATCAGCACCTCGTCGATCTGCACGATTAGCTGAGAAATCGGCCGCAGCCAGCTAAACTGCTCATCGCTCAACACCAGGCGCAGGTAGTCGCCTTTGTTGGCGATCGGGCCGTGGCTGGCCTCATAGCGATCTTTCTCGGCGTCCATCAAAATTTTGTGGGCCTTGAGCAGCAGCGGTCGAAACTGGCGCAGGGGCTCGAAGGCAGGGTCAGAAGCAGGATTACCAACGGTCATTCAACTCTCGTGCACTCTCGCAATACTGTCTTCACCATTCCATGAATGGTGGGCGATTTCAAGGGAGTCATTCTGGGGGGAGGCAGCCCCCCTAGGGATGCTGGGTTTGGTGTCACAATAGCCCTAGGTTCTTTTGCGTAGCCATGGACTTCACCACCGTTCGCCCAGGTAAGCTCTCGATTATTGCCAGCGACTTCGATAGTCGACCCATGAGCTTTGTGCAAGGGGGCGATCGCCTCGGCTACGAACCTGCCGTAGCTCGAGCCGTAGCGGCGGTGCTAGGCCTAGAGCCAGTCTGGTTTGACTGCTCCCCCGACGCGTTTTATCCCGCCCTCAGTACCGGCGACTACGATGTGGTGTGGTTTAGCCAGGCCATTACCCAAGACCGCCGGGCCTGGGCCGACTTTACCCGTCCCTACGGTCGATTCGATGAGGCGGTACTGGTGCGAGAAGATAGCCCTATCCACACTGCACCTGACCTGGCGGGCAAACGACTGGGAGCCCTGGCCAGTAGTACTCCCATAGCCCTGACCGAATCGCTACCAGATCTGGAGTGGGTGACCTTTACGGGACAAGACCAAACGTTGCCTGCCCTGATCACCGCTCTGGGGCAGGGCACCATCGATGCCCTGGTGGGCGATGCCTTGGTGCTCATGACCGCCGAGGCCGATACCGATAACCTGCGGGTGGCCTTTCAGATCCCGACTCAGCATCCCTTTGGGATTGGGGTACTGCCGGGCAACCGAGAATTGCTAGCGGCCTGCAACCAGGCGCTCAATCAGTTGATTATGGACGGCACTCTGGCTAAACTGTGGGCCCAGTGGATTCTCTACAAACCGTTTCCGTTCTAGGAATAGCCACTGAAAACAGGGGCTTCGAGCACAGTGTGAATGCACTGGGCCAACCGCATAGCGTCGCTACATGTCTTGACATCTTCACCAGGCCTCTAGGGTCTCTAGGCCTAGGGTCATAGGGGTAGCACCCCCCAGAACGCTAAAGAAACTGCTGCCAATTTTCGCTGCGGTAGAGGGCGCGCTCGGACTTACGACGACGCTCCAGGCCGGGCATCACCTTGCCCCCGGCATACACCCACCGCAGAAATTCGTCAGAGGCACCGGCAAAATCACCGGCGTTGTGCTTTTTCAACAGCGTTGAGGACTGAAAATTTCCGGGGCCAACATTGAAGGTAAACGACACCATGGCCGAAAACTGGTTGCTGTTGGCGGTGCGAGTGACTGAGCTGGCTACGGTCTTTTCGTACTTGCTGAGATCGCGCTTGAGCGTGTCTTCGGCCTCGGTGCGGGTAATGCTGAGACCGGGATACACATTCGGTGGTCCCGCCGCAGAGGTGTGCCCATAGCCAATGGTCCAGGGCTCACCGCCGGTACCTGGGTCGGGATAGGCTTTCAGACTCAAGCCTTCGAAGGACTTGACGATTTCTAGTCCGGCGGCATTGATGGTGTTGCCGGAGGGCTGGGTGGGCGGGGGAGTCGGCGGTTTAGGTGGCGGGGGCGGCATGGGC
>JAIXUR010000375.1 GCA_027483425.1 Cyanobacteriota bacterium
CCGACTGAGCCGGGGGGCTGATCTGGTTGAGCCAGGCCACATAGTCGCCCCAGAGAATGGGCTCGTCGGGGTAAAACAATCCATTGCTGTCGGCGGTGACGAGCCCCGCCTGGGCCAGGGCGGTAATGCAATCCTGCGCCCAGTGGCTCTGAATGTCGGTGGGGATCAGGGGCGGCGGCGGGGTGATCGGCACCGCTTCAGGGGTGATCAACTCCTCGTCACCGGGGGGGAACTGGGCCAGAACCGGAGCTGGGCGGTTGGGTACGGCCAGCAAAGCCCCCGCCCCAGATTTCGCTCCAGAATCCGGCCCAGAGGTCGCCAGCAGCGGCAACATCCCCGATCCGCCGAGGACTAGCCCCAGCGCCGCTCCAAAACACACCAGCGATCGCAGCCACCCCTTGCCTAGCCACCCCATACCCATGCTCCTCACCCTCCACTCCGTTTAGCCTGGTAGCCCTTGGCCACCAAAAAGTCCACTAGCGCTTGGGCGTGGTCGCCCTGAATTTCAATGGTGTCGTCCTTGGCGGTGCCGCCCGTGCCGCATTGGGCCTTGAGCTGCTTGGCCAGGGCCGTGAGAGCCGCCGGGCTGTGCTGAAACCCCGTGATCACGGTGACCGTTTTGCCGCCGCGCCCCTTGCGGCTCACCTGCACCCGCACCGTCTGCTGGTTGGGGGGGCGATCGGGCACCCCCCGCGCCATTGGATCGGCGGGGCCAAACTCACGGTAGGCATGGTGGTCTCCCGCCCCAGCACTCGCTCCAGATTTAGATTTACCCTTAGCCATCACGCTTCAGTAAGACTGCCTGATTTATACCATTTGGGAGGCGGCAGGCGTTAGCCAGCGCCGCGATCGCCAGGGTTTGGGACACGTAGACAGGGCCTGCGCCCTGGCGAGGCCGCAAACGTTCCAGATATCTCGCGGCCAGTCCAGTCCTCGACGACGCTGGAGCGTCGGGGGCTGCGTCTCGACGCTAGAGCGTCGGAACGATGAAAATCGATGAAAATCCAAAATCCAAAATCCCATCTCCCCCACTCGCTACACTAAAGAACAGCCCGTTATCTCCCTCCTATGCAACTTCACCTCAAGATCTGGCGGCAGGCCAGCGCTACGGCCCCTGGTCAGCTCCACACCTACACCGTGACCAACGCCCATCCCGACATGTCGTTTTTAGAACTGCTCGACGTGCTCAACGAGCAGCTGATCCACGCCGGGGCCGACCCGGTGGAGTTTGACCACGACTGCCGCGAGGGCATCTGTGGCTCCTGCGGGGTGATGATCAACGGCAAGGCCCACGGCGGCTTGCCACAGACCGCCACCTGCCAGCTCTACCTGCGCCACTTTAACGACGGCGACGAGATTACCGTTGAACCCTGGCGGGCAAAGGCCTTTCCGGTGATCAAAGACCTGGTGGTAGACCGGGCGGCGCTGGATCGGATTGTGATGGCCGGCGGCTACATTTCGGTCAAGACCGGGTCAGCCCCGGAGGCCAACGCCATGCCCATAGCTAAAGCCAAGGCCGATGCCGCCTTTAGCTATGCCGCCTGCATTGGCTGCGGGGCCTGCATCGCAGCCTGCCCCAACGCATCGGCCTCCCTCTTTACCGCCGCCAAAGTAGCCCACCTAGCCCTGCTCCCCCAGGGCCACCCCGAGCGGCAGCAGCGGGTACTGGCCATGGCCGACCAGATGACGACGGAGGGCTTTGGCGACTGCTCTAACCACGGCGAGTGCCAGGCGGTGTGCCCCAAGGATATTTCTATTGATGCGATCGCATCGATGCGCCGCGAGTATGTGCGAGCGCTTACAGGCCTATAGCGGGTCTAGGGGGGGATGGAGGTCAAAGTTCAAAATTGAAAGTTCAGAATTCTCCCTACCTTCCCTGCCAAACCCGCACCGTGCCATCCCACCCGGCGCTGACCAGGGTTTTGCCGTCGGGGGCAAAGTCTACCCCCCAGACCCAGCCCTCGTGGCCCTTTAGAATTGAGACCAACCGCCCCTGCTCCATGTCCCACAGGCGAATGGTGCTGTCGTTGCTGGCCGTGGCCAGCAGTCGGCCATCGGGGCTAAAGGCCAGATCGTTAACCGGGGATGGGTGAGCCTTAAAGCAGGTGGTTTCGCGGCCGCTGTTGAGCTTCCAAAACCGCACTGTGCAATCGGCGCTAGCGCTGGCCAGCAGCCAGTTGTTGGGGCTGGCGGCCACCGAGAGCACCTCCCCGGTGTGGCCCCGCAGGACATGGTTGCTGCCTTGCCCCCGCAGGCGATACAGGCGAATGGTGCGGTCTTGGCTCCCGCTGATCAGGGTGGTGCCGTCGTGGCTCAGGGCAATGGAGCGCACCCAGTGGGTATGGCCATTGAAGCGATGGAGGAGCGACTGATCGCTGAGCCTCCAGGCGCAGATTTTGTTGTCTTGGCCGCCGCTAAACAGATACTTGCCGTTGGGGCTAAAGGCCACGGCCCGCACCCAGCTGGTGTGGCCGTCAAGCTGGCCCAGGGAGCGCCCAGTGGCAAAATCCCACAGTTGAATGGTGTTGTCGTTACTGACGCTGGCAAAGCAGGTGCGATCGGGGCTAACCGCCACGGCCCGCACCCAGGCCCGGTGGCTGTCGATCACCTGAATGGGGTTGCCGGTGGCCAGGTTCCACACCCGCACGGTCTTATCGCCGCTGCCGCTGACAATAAAGTTGCCGTCGGCGCTGACGGCCACCGATCGCACCCAGCTGGTGTGGCCCGTCAACACGCGGGTACAAGACCATCGGGTGGCTCGGGGAGCTGCACTACTGTTGGTCGATGGATCGGCGGGGGCTTGGTTCCAGGCGGTGGTCATGTCCACCAGCTCGAAGGCGGTGGCATCGTCAGCGGGGTCGCCCGGGGGTAAAGATTCGGGAGGCATGGTGAGCGTACGAATCGACATGGTTCCTGCTGATTATTGACAACGGTAAATTAGACAGACTGGGGCCAGTCTAGATAACCCACCGTGAACTACACCCTGCCAGCATCCTATTCCGAAACCTATGGATTAGGTTAGTCAGACCATCGCCCCCTGGTCTAGGGGCACAGTCCCTAGACCCTTAATCACAAGCTTCACAGGCTTTGCAGCAGTGTATCCACCCGCGATAGCTCCGGCATCGACCCCTGGGCCCCCGGCACCATGACGGCGGCGGCGGCAACGGCGGTGGCGAACCGGGCCGCCGGTTCCAGCCCCATCCCCTCCGCCAGGGCGACGGCCAGGCCCCCGTTAAAGGCATCCCCGGCGGCAACGGTGTCGATGGCGGTGACCGGCAGGGCGGGCTGGTACAGGGTCCGATCGCGGGTGGCCAGCACCGCCCCCTCGCTCCCCAGCTTGATCAGGGCCAGCCCCACCCCCCGCTGCACCAGCTGATGGGCGGCGGCGGTGGCGGTGGCGATATCGGTGACCGGCAGCCCGGTGATCTGGCTCGCTTCGATCTGGTTGGGGGTGAAAATATCCACCGTGGGCAAAAATGCGGCGGGCAGGTCAGACCGAGCCGGGGCCGGATCGACGATCACCGTCACCCCCTGGGCTTTGGCCCGCTGGGCCGCCAGGATCACCGCTTCTAGGGGCACCTCAAACTGCAGCAGCAGCAGATCCCCCGGCTGGAGTTGGCCGGTGAGGCGATCGACATCCTCAGGGCCGACCTGGCCGTTGGCACCGGGCACGACCACAATGGTGTTACAGCCAGCGGCATCCACGGCGATCGCCGCTACCCCCGTCGGCGCGATCGCATCCACCGCAATGCCATCGACCGCGACCCCATCGGCGCGCAGCCCCTCGATTAACTGCCGCCCAAAGGCGTCGTCCCCGACCCGGCCCACCAGGGCGGTAGCAGCCCCCAACCGGGCCGCCGCCACCGCCTGGTTGGCCCCCTTACCGCCGGGTAGGGTGTCAAAGTGGGTGCCCAAAATGGTTTCCCCCGGCTGGGGCAAGCGGGGGGTGCGGCAGACCAGATCCATATTCAGGCTGCCGAAGACGTAGATGGTTTTGGGCATCGGGGTGGGGGGTGGGGTTAAAGTTTGGGCTAGGGATAATTTTGGGGACAAACTACCGAAGAATTTTGCGTCCTCTCAAGGGCGCAGGCCCTGCGCCCCTACGGGGGGTATCTTTCTTCTAAAACAGATCGCTGTCATCGTCGGTGTCGAGGGTGCCGTAGGGGGAGGGGGGGCGATCGCTGCTCCAGGCCCACCAGGGCGTGCCGCACTCGCCGCAGTGGTAAAACTCCTGCCACTTGCGGTGGTGGTCGGCCCCGTAGACCGGCGATCGCCGGTTGATCCACACGGCTTTGGCCTGGCGGCTCTCGGCCCCGCACTGGGGACAGCAAAACTGGGTGGCGTGGGTGGCCGACTCGGTCCACTCGGGGGGAAAGGGTGAAAAAGCGTCCATGGTGCAGGGCGGTGGGTCAGTTCCATTATGGGCCAGGGGCGGGCCAGGGGTGAGAGGGCCAACTCCCCAGGGCTGGGTTAAGTTCTGGGCGGGGCGGTTCGCGGGGAGCATTCTTCGGCATAATCGGTGGCAGGCTCGCGAACCTTGGGCCAATAGGGAGACTCGGCACCGAATGGCACTGCGTTTAATTTCGCTCCTGGGCATGGTTGGGCTGTGCGCGATCGCCTGGCTGGGGTCAGAAAATCGGCGGCAGGTGCCCTGGAAGGTGATTCAGTGGGGCCTGGGCATTCAGCTTGTGGTGGGGCTGCTGATTTTTTGGCTGCCCGTCACCCGCGAGGCCGTGGTCTGGCTCAGCGCCGGGCTGAATGTTCTGATCGATGCCTCGGATGCGGGGGCTCGGTTTTTGTTTGGCCCCATTTTTGTGCCCGACCTCAGCCAACCCGTTGGCCCCACCGGAGCCGGACGCTGGATTGCCCGCACCCTCACCCCCGCCTTTACCGCCGTGCCGGGCGATCGCCTGGGGGCCGACAACCTCAACCTAGGCTACATCTTTGCCTTTCGCGCCCTGCCCCAGGTGGTGTTTTTTGCCGCTGGGTTTGCGCTGCTGTACAACCTGGGGGTAGTACAGCCCGTGGTGGGGGTGTTTGCCCGGTTCTTTCGCTGGTCGATGAATATCAGCGGGGCCGAGGCCCTGGCGGGGGCGGCGAATATTTTTGTGGGCATTGAGGCGGCGATCGCCATTAAGCCCTTTCTCGAACGCATGACCCGCAGCGAGCTGTGTGCCGTTTTGGCCGCCATGTTTGGCTCCGTGGCCTCGACGGTGCTGGGCCTCTACGCCGGGTACCTGCGACCTATTTTTCCGTCGATTGCGGGGCACCTGATGTCGGCCTCGGTGCTCGCCATTGTGGCGTCCTTTGTGATGGCCAAAATTTTGGTGCCCGAGCAAGGGGTGCCCGAGACCCTGGGCCATCTACCTACCCTGGCGCGGGTCGACGATGACTCCCAGAGCCACCCCCAGAGCCCGATGGATAGCCTGATTGTGGGTGCCCTCGACGGGGTCAAAATGGCGATGGGCATTGCCGCCGCGCTGATCGCCATTCTGGGTTTAATTTCCCTGCTCGACCTGGTGTTTGCCCAGTTGGCGGCCCTGGCCACCAGTGAGTTTGCCCTGACCCGCGCCCTGGGCCAGGTGTTTAGCGTGATCACCCTGCGCAATATTCTGGGGGCGTTGTTTTTGCCCCTCACCTTTCTCACCGGGGTTTCCCTGGACTGGTCAGAGCTGTGGCTGGCGTCGCAGCTGATCGGGCGGCGACTGCTCGAGACCGAGATTCCCCCCTATATTGACCTGGCCACGGCGGCGACGGCGGGCACCTTGAGCGATCGCGCCCTGGTGATTGTCAGCTATGTGCTCTGCGGCTTTGCCCACCTGCCCTCGGTGGGCATTTTTGTCGGCGGCCTGAGCGGCCTGGTGCCCTCGCGCCGCAAGGATATCAACGACGTGGCCTGGCGGGCGCTCTGGGCCGGTACCCTGGCCACCCTGATGACCGGCTGCGTGGCGGGTATCTTTTTCTATGAGGGCACAGCGGTACTGGGCCGCTAGGGAGGGGATCTACTGGGTACAGAAACCCGGTTTCTCGGCCAGCATGCAAGCCATATCGTTAGCGCAGCGACGAAGAAACCGGGTTTTTAGCCCTACTGTACCGA
>JAIXUR010000634.1 GCA_027483425.1 Cyanobacteriota bacterium
ACGCCTACCACCCGGATAAGCCCTCCTTAGGCATCCCAGATGATGAGCGTTAAGCCCTGACACAAGCTGCTTGACGAAAATCTGAGGCCCCAAAGCAAAAGCCCCGAACCGTTGAGATTCAGGGCTTTTCGCTTGATTTAGTTGAATGCCAGGAGGCGGGCTTGAACCGCCGACACGAGGATTTTCAGTCCTCTGCTCTACCAACTGAGCTATCCCGGCTTGAAGCGCGAATTTCAGCGCTTACCTAAGATAGCAAGCAGGCGTCACCCCTGACAAGGTTGTGGCGAAAAAATACCGCCGCCGTCTACTGCACTTCCCGTAGGCGGGCCACCTTGAGGTAGAAATTACCCGCACCCTGCCCGGCGTAGGCCTGTACCCGTACCGTGTAAGTACCCGACTCACTGATGCGAGCAAACAGCAAGGAGTTCGTGGTGCCATCGGGGCCGTCGTCATTCTCCGCAACGGCCACACCGTCTTTGTTCATCAATAGGACTAAGGTGTCGAACTCGTCGGATACGGCATCGATCGCCACCTGGTCACCGGCCTCTAGAGAAACCGTGTAGTCGCGGGCAAAGCCCCCCGACCCCGTGGGAATGTCACGGGTACTGAGGATGTCATTGATTTCTCGGGAGGCAGGCAGGGCGATGGGGGAATAGATCACAGTCTGCGCATGGGCTGAAACCGAGGTTAATGCCAGGGTAGTCAGGGCCAAGGGAAGCATCGTGCTGTGCGGTAGTCGGAGGTGAAATTGCATAGCGTTTGGGGTGAGGATGAAGAGACAAATTGGCCTAAAGGCACAAGACCGTGCCCATTATGGCCTAGATCTGCCAATTCCTTCTCTAATTAAGAAAGACTACACATAGTCCACACCGATGCTAGAACATCTGGCCAGGTAGCCTGGGCACAACGCATCAGGTGCCCAAGCCTGGGTTTAGATGTATCGTCTAGCGGTTTCATTGCTACACTCACAGACGACCAATGCCATAGGTACGCTACTCTTGTCGATGCTGGAGCACCGTCGTCATCGCTCTCTGCCGCCCAAGTCCAGGCGCAAACGGCGGCGCTATCCCCGCCGTTCGGCATTGGCGACGATGGCGCTGCTAAGTAGTACCCTGCTGCTGGTGGCCTTTAGCGGGGTCAGTGAGTACTGGCGACAGCCCATCGAGTTTACCCAACGGCCGGTGGGGCAAATCGTGAACCGGGCCGAGGTGGCCACGGGTATTCGCCAGATTCAAACCGCTAATGGTCGACCTACCCTGTCGCCCCTACCCTTGGCAGAAGAGGTGTGGACCTGCGAGGTGGTGGTGATTGGCGGCACCCTGGGTGGGGTGGCGGCCGCTGCCCAGGCCATGAAAACCGGTGTAACCACCTGCTTAATTGAGCTGACGCCCTGGCTGGGGGGGCAAATTAGCTCCCAGGGGGTCTCCGCTATTGACGAGTCGCGAGCCATGCGGTGGCAGCGCAATCTGGCCCCCAGTTGGGAGGCGTTTAAGGCGCTGATCAAACGCCAGCCGGTGTACCTGCCTTCGTGGACGGGTCTGCCTGCCCAACTGCCGGTAGCCAAGACCAATAGCTGCTGGGTGGGGGAGCTGTGCTTTACCCCCCGGGCTGGGGCCACGGCGGCAGAGATGTGGATGCGGGAGGCTGCCCAAAGCGCGCCCGATAGCCGCTGGGCCACCTCGACGGCGTTTAAGGGTGCCTCCTTTGACGCCTCGGGTCGCTATGTTACGGCGGTGTACGGCGTACGACGCATTCCCCTCGACCCAGCCTATGTGCCGACGGGACGGCTTTCCCAGGAGCTAGAGCAGTGGTATTCCTGGTCTGACGACGAAGCCTATAACAAAATTCCCATTCGTCTCCAGCCGCCGCCGAACCGATCGATGATTGTGATCGACGCCACCGATACGGGGGAACTGGTGGGCTGGGCCAACCTGCCCTACCGCCTGGGGTCTGACGGCCAGGGATTTACCGGCGAGGTGAATGCACCGCCTAAGGACAACCCCGACTGCACCCAGGCCTACACCTATCCCTTTGTGCTGGCCACGCTGAACGACAAAAATGAGAGCCTCAGAGCCCTGCAAACGGTGGAGCCCGCCTTAACCAAAGCCGAGCACCGCAACGAGTTTGATCTAGAGGGGTTTAAATTCTTCAACACGGGCAGTGTATTCAACTACCGCCGGATTGTCAGCCAACGGCCAGGCGATTCTAATGTCAACATTACGCGCCCTGGGGAGATGACGCTGATCAACTGGAACAAGGGTAACGATTGGCACTTTATGGATCCGCCCCTGGTATTCACGGAAGAAGACATTCGCCTGGCGGGACAGCGTCAAGACTGGCTGGGGGGCCTCTCTACAGAGTCGCTGAACTATGGCGAAATTCACTCCCTTATGTTTGCCGAGTGGTTGATAGAAACCGAGGCCACCAAGAAGCTGCCGCTGACCTTACTAACCGGGGTAGATGCTCCCCTGGCCACCCAATCGGGTCTGAGTATGGTGCCTTACATCCGTGAGGGCCGCCGTATTCTGGGTCGCCCGGCCTACGGGCAGGATAGCTTTATGATCGTGGAGGCCGACCTGCGCGAAGACATGACCGGCGGCCGCGACTTTAGCCCCACAGCCGTGGCCCTGACCCACTACGATATCGATATTCATGGCTGTCGCTATCGCTCTTGGCGCCCTACCTACGAGGCGGCGGGGGCCAGTATTAAAGAATTTGTGGTGCGGCCGTTGCAAATTCCCCTAGAGGCCATGGTGCCCCAGGGGGTGGACAATGTGCTGATTGGGGGCAAGAGCATTGCCGTCAGCCACATTGTCAATGGGGTGACGCGGGTGCACTATGGCGAATGGGGCGTTGGTAGCGCGGCGGGGGCCACGGCGGGGTGGCTGCTGCGCTACGGCAAGCCCGCCGACCTCACCCCGGCCCAGATCGTCGTGACTGGACAGATGCCGGCGCTCCAGGCGTTTTTGGTGGAGCAGGGGTTACGGTTCACCTGGTAGCGGTGCGTCGGGTAGGGTGACCTCTTCGGCCACCCCTGGGGCTGCCATAGCGGGGGCGATCGCCTCCTCAGCGGTCTCAGCGCCCTGGCTAACTCCAGCCACCCAGGCGGCAATTTGCTCGCGCTGGTTAACCAGGTAAACGCTAATCAGGGTAAACACTACCCCAAGCCATTGAAACTGAGTCAACCGCTCGTTCAGAAATAGACTGCTAAACAGCAGGGCAAACACCGGGGTGAGAAAGATCAGCGCACTGACGCTGGTGATATTGCCCACCGCCGCCAAAAAGAAAAAGATGCCGTAGGTGACCGCCGTGCCGAATACCGTGGCATAGCCCAGTCCGAGCCAGTCTAGTCCCTGGAGGTAAGTAATTTGGTCGGTTTCCCACCAGATGGACAATGCTATCAGCGGGATGCCGCCCAAAATCATGTGCCAGCCGGTGGCGACAATCGGGTCAGCATGCTGTTTGACATAGCGCACAATAATCGTGCCGAAGGACATGGACAGGGCCGCCATCAGCATCAAAAATTCACCACTGCCCAACACCTCTGTCAGGCTAACGGGGGCTTGGGCCCCTGCGGCAAAGACGGCCATGGGCGAATGCAGTAACCCCTCCAGCCACTCGCTCGGCAGTCCACAGAGACAAATGCCCACCACCCCAATCAGCAGCCCCAGCCAGCCCCAGAGGCCAATCAATTCGCTAAACAGCAGCCGCGACAGCAGCGCCACCACCAGCGGTTGGGCATCAATCAGCACCGCACCTAATCCGGCCCCGGTCTTGACCAATCCTGTGGTTAAAAATCCCTGAAACAGGGTGCCATCGATGGCCGCAAACAGGGCGATCCACAGCCAGGCCTGGAGGGTCTTGGGCTGGGGCAGTTTGAGCAATGCGGCCAGCATTAAAATCAGCACTCCAGCGGGCAACAGCCGAAAGGCCGCCAAAAATAGAGGCGTAGTATGGGGGATGATCAGCTTCATCACCACCATGGCGGTGCCTAAAAAGAAGAAGGGTGCCAGCAGGAACAGCGGCGACTTGACTAATTCATCCCGTTGGAGAGTGAGCGGCATTGTAGCGACTACCTAAAAACCACAGCGTTAACTGGGGTTAAATCTACCCTCCTAGGACGTGTCAAACCGTAGTTTAGTGAACACAACCTTGGCCTATCCTAGAGGGTGCTAGCTGACGGATGGGGGTGTTCGGTATGCCAGAGTGGATGGGCCAGGGGCGATGGCGAGGGGGGCTGCGGCGATCGCTAGTCCTGGTTTTAGCGCTGGTGTTAACCAGCTGTGCCATCCCCCAGCTCAGGGCAGAAGATCGGCTGTTCTTGCCCGTTACCGTTGAACTGCTGGATGTCTATAACCTGCCCCCCCAAGACTTTGCAGGCACTACGGTCGGGGGGCTGTCGGCCCTGGCCTACGATCGCCCCCGGGATCGGCTCTACGCCCTCTCCGACGATCGCGGTCGCTATGGCCCTGCCCGTTTCTATACCCTGTCGATCGCCCTGGGCCGTGGTGAGGCGGGCCAACCCCGGTTCGAGTCGGTCAAGATTGACGCGGTCACCCCTCTTCTAGATACCGAGGGCAACCCCTACCCCGAGGGCAGCATCGATCCTGAGGGCCTGGCCCTGTCTCCCCGCGATACCCTGTTCATTAGCAGCGAGGGGGATGTGCGGCAAAGTGCCCCCCCGTTCATCGGTGAGTTTGACCGCGAGACGGGTCGGGCGATCGCCGCGTTGACCCTGCCGGAGCGCTTTTTGCCCGATGACCCCGACCAGCCCACTCGGGGAGTGCAAAACAACCTCAGCCTGGAGGCCCTGACGGTGACGGGCTCCTCTAGTGGGGCCGGGATGATCGAACCCTTTCGCCTGTTTGCCGCCACGGAGTCGGCCCTGGTGCAGGACTACAACGACGACCCCAGCCAGCCCCTCAACAGCCGCTTTTTGCACTATCTCATCGGCGACGATCAAACCACGCTGATCGCTGAGCACCGCTACCCCCTCGAGCTGGAGCCCACTGGGGCGGTGGTCAATGGCCTGACGGATCTGCTGGCGATCGATCTGAGTGGGCACTTCCTGGCCCTAGAGCGAGCCTTTGGTCTACGCGGGGTGCAGGTGAAACTCTTTCAGTTAGCCACTGGCGGGGCGACGGATACCTCAACCATCGCCAGCCTGCGGGGCGATGGGTCGGGCAGCGCCCCCATTCGGAAGCAGCTGGTGCTCGATTTTGCCGATACGCCCCTGGCGGTGGATAACCTGGAGGGCATGACCCTGGGGCCGCGCCTGTCTGACGGCAGTCAGAGTCTACTGCTGGTCAGCGACAACAACTTTGAGGGCGATCGCGCCACCCAGCTGATTTTGCTGCGTTTGCAGATGTAGTGCTTTTATCACGCAAAAACAGGGGGTGGGCGATAACTCATGCCCACCTCCCCTGAGGATGTTGCGTTGCGGAGAGTTGCTCGCGTTCTCGGTAGATCTGGCTAATATACAGAAAGCTTTTCGAGAGTAAATCATGCTGGATTGGCTAGCTATTTGGGGCGTTGCGGCTCTGTCGGTCTTTCGTCCGATTCTCGAAGACATCGCGAAGGATGTAGCTAAGGACGCGGCCAAGAGCTACGTTGGGCAGTGCTTTAAGACTGTCTTTTCGGTCATTTACCGCGATCCACTGACTAAGGCGACGGGGCGGGCGCTGAAAGAGCTGCTGGAGCTGATCGAAGATGAGCTGATTCGGGCCGATATTGATGGCGAGAAGCTAAAGGCATGGGTCTATGATGTGCGGCGGTTCGTCAATCAGGATCAGGTTCGCGAAGCTATTGCCTCACTGTTCTTGCAGCCTGACTATTATCTCGATCCAAAAATCTTTGCCACAGCCTGGCGGCAGATCGATGGTGCCCTCACGTTGCCAGAGGGTTTTTCTTGGCCGTATGTGGCTAAACGCTTCGCTGCCAAAGTTGCTGAGATTCGACAATCCTCAGCGGAACTCCAGGAAACGTTTGATGCTCTGGCCCAGGTTCAAGATTCTGCGGCCCTGAGAGAACTGGCTGGTCTGCCCCCAGACTTTAATCTGGAGACCTATCGCGAGGCACTGGTCGAGCGGTACGGCACTCTGGATTTTGCCAGCCTGGAAGCAACGGGAGCTTATTACAGCGAGGTGCGACTGTGGACTGTGTTTGTGCCGCAGTCGGTGCGGGAGTGCCACGAGTACGAGCC
>JAIXUR010000462.1 GCA_027483425.1 Cyanobacteriota bacterium
AGCGTCCCATGGTGTTGAGCAGACGACCTTTGCCAATCCAGGCCTCGGTCACGCTAGCGTCTAGTTGAAGGGCGGCGTTGTAGCTATCCATGGCCTCGTTGGCCTGACCTTGCAGCGCTAGGGCGTTGCCCCGCTGGGCCTGGGCCTGGGCCGCAATGGCGTTAATTCCCTGGGCTGGAAGGCCCGTCGACTGGGCCTTCAGTCGCTCGACTTCCGTCGCCTCCACGGCGCTGTTGAAGTAAATCAAGGCCGAGTCGTAGCGGCCCTCTCGCATGAGTCGCCGACCTTCGGCCAGATCAATGCGGGCCTGTTCGAGTTTGTTGGGGGTGGCGCTGCCGGAATATTCCCCCGTGGAGGGCACTAGCCCCGCTTCGGGGGGCAGATAGTCACCGCCGGGCATAGGCCCTACCGAGGGCCGACCTAGGCCAGAGAAATCAGCGCCGCCGAGGCCGGGGCCGAGGTCGGCCTCCAAGGTCTGGTCTCTATCACGACCCTTGATGCCCAGCAGCGAACCCACCAGCCCGGCCAGCATCAACAGGGCTGGAATCACGGCCAACATCCACCAGGTGCTGGGGGGCAGTCGTTTGATCCGCTCCAGCAGGGCGGTCAGGTCCGTCGCCGGGGCCATGGGCTGAGCCCCAGCGTCTCCCAGTTCGCCCTGGCTGTTGCGCAGCTCGACGGTGTTATTGCTGCTGCCGACCACCAACTGCCCCTCGGGGGTATAGCCGAGGGACGCGGCTGGGGCGCTCAGCTGTAGGGGTGCAGGGAGCTTCGGCACCCCATCTACCCCCCAGAGCTGGAGCGTACTGTCGTCTCCGGCGGTGGCCAGGGTGCTGCCATCGGGGGCATAGGCGACGGCACTGATGCTATTCCCGTGGGCCTGAATGGCCTCGCCCCGAGGCTGTAGGGTCGAGCGATCCCACTGGCGCAGGGTGCCGTCGCCGCCAGCGGTGGTGATCACCTGGCCATCGGGGGTGCTGGTAATCGCGGTGATTCCCCCTCCGTGGGCGTTGTCGATCTGCCCGGCGGGGGTGCCGTCGGGGTTCCAAAACCGCAGAGTGCCGTCGCTGCTGCCGGTGAGAAAGGACTGCCCCCCGGCCGGAAAGTGAATCGCCTGAACCGGCCCCGGATGGGCCTGAGTGGGTTCCCCGAGGGAGGCCCCATTGGCCATGGCCCAGCGTTCGACGGTGCCGTTGGCGTTGCCGCTGGCTAGGGTTTGGCCGTCGGGGCTGATCGCCAAGGATAGGATTGGCCCGCCCCGCCCGGCGATCGCCTCTCCCAGGGGCACACCGTTGCGATCCCAGCGGCGGATGGTGCCGTCGGCACCGCTGGAGACCACGGTTTGGCCGTCGGGGCTGATCACCACTGCCGCCACGGCTCCCCGGTGGGCGTTGGTCACCACCGTAGCGGTGGGGTTGCCCTGGGCATCGAGCCACTGGAGCTGGCCGTCTTCGGTGCCCCGCACCATAAAGCGACCGTCGGGAGAGAGGGTAACGCCACCGGGCAGCCGGTTGGCCCCCACGGTGACATTGGCGTTGGCGGATTGCTTGGCGGCTTCCACGGCGACCTGGCCGTCGGCGTTGGTGGCAAAGCCCAAAAAGGCCTCGATGGGCAGGCTGGCCTCACCCCGGTAAATGTAGTTGCGGGGCTGGGAGTAGGGGTAGCGGGGGTCGTCGGGCAGGGTGTTGTGCATGCTCAACGGGCGCACGGCATCCTGGTTGATCACTTCGGAGACGACCGCATAGCTAATGCCGTCGTTACCGAGTTCGCGCACCACGGCGGCGGTGTCGTCTTCGCTCACCTGCACAGCCGTTGCTCCGGTCTGAAAGGGCTTGCCCTCAAAGATTTGGTAGTCGGCCAGGGCCAGGCGGGTATCGCTGGTGGCCGGGCGATCGATAAACCGAATCGGCACATTGGGGCCACCCAACTGCGCCCAGTTGGTGATCTCGCCCCGAAAGATGGCGGCAAAGTTGCCAAAGGTCAAATCGCCCTGAAACGGGTTGTCGCGCCCCACGATAATGGCAATTTTCTCCCGCGTCACCGGCACCGAGGTCAGGGTCGGATCTTCCTCGGCGTCGCTCAGCGCCCGCCCCAGGGCCGCTAGGTCGATGGTGCCCGCCATCAGCGCCTGGAGCGCCTGTTCGTCGCTACTGGTCGAGACCACCACGCTGGAACCGGGGTAGCGCTGCTCAAAGCTTTCCTTTAGGCTCTGGTTGATGCCCGCCATGGACGGCGACCCGTCAATGGTGATCGTTGTGTTGGGGGCCACGCTGTCTTGCAGCGTAAACGTCGGTGGGGGCTCCGCCGGAGCCTGGGCCAGCAACCGCGACTCAGATCTCAACGCCTGCACAGGCATTGTAGCCAGGGTGCTGATTAGGGCCAGCATAGCCAGAGACGGCTTACGACGCGGATTCATAGCGGTACCCAGGGGGCGATAGAGGGTCTGCTAAAGGATACACGCTGATGGGGAGGGTGGGCTGACTTTTTGGCCCAGGCGGGGAAGGGGGAATTTTGACCTTTGAATTCAAAATTCAAAGGTCAAAATTCAAGGTTCAAAACCCCTCCTTCATTCTTTGAGGGTCTTCAACACCGCCGCTGAGTCGGCGACGGAGCCAAACACGCCGCCCTGCATTTTGACCATGTGCAGAGCGGCGAGGTGGTTGCCGTAGTCGGTGGCTCCGGTGCAGTCGGAGAGCAGCAGGCATTCGTAGCCGCGATCGTTGGCGTCGCGCATGGTGGTGTGGACGCAGACGTCGGTGGTAATGCCGGTGAGGAGAATATTGCGAATGCCTTTGACGCTGAGGATCAGGTCTAGGTCGGTGGCGTAGAAGGAGCCTTTGCCGGGTTTGTCGATGATCACTTCGCCGGGCAGGGGGGCCAGTTCGGGGATGATATCCCAGCCGGGTTCGCCACGGACGAGAATGCGGCCACAGGGGCCGGGGTCACCAATGCCAGCGCCGATCTGCTGCGATCGCCAGCGTTTGTTGGCCGGTAGGTCGGCGAGGTCGGGCCGGTGCCCCTCGCGGGTGTGGATGATGGTGAAGGACTGCGATCGCATCACCGCCAACAGCCGCTGGATGGGCTCGATGGGGGCGCGGGTGGGGGCGAGGTCGTAGCCCATGGTGTCGACGTAGCCGCCCTCGCCGCAGAAGTCGGTCTGCATATCAATAATGATCAGGGCGGTGTTTTCGGGGCGGAGGTCGCCGTCGAAGGGGTAGAGGTAGGGGTCAGCGGCAATATAGCGTTCCACGGCCATGGCTCCTAGGGGCAAAGGGTTAGGGGCAAAATTTTAGTTTAGAGAACTATCGCGAGAGAACTGTATCAGGGGCGATCATCGGAGCGGGGTTGGGGGCGGTGCGGGGGGCGAGAAACCCGGTTTCTGCGCCAATAGTGCAGGG
>JAIXUR010000484.1 GCA_027483425.1 Cyanobacteriota bacterium
CCTGGTCGTGGTGCCCGTAGGGCGGGGTGGGTAATCTCGCGGCTCAGAAAACCTACTCGCTGCCAATGCCCTTGCAGACCCACCCCTGCCCCTCCGAGGAGGGGATTCTGATGCACCGTCCCCTCCTCGGAGGGGTGCCCGCAGGGCGGGGTGGGTAAGCTGGCGGCGCGGGGAACTGACTCTCTGCTAACAACCTTGCAGACCCACTTTCGATTAGCAGCGAAGGCCAGCTCAGCTCTCACCAACTTGGGAATTGCGATCGCTAATACTGATCCAAGGTTTTTAGGTGATAGGCCCGCTGGGCTGAGTTCAGTGTCTTTGGTCGGGATATTGTATTAGGTGGAATACCATAACGCCTCCCCTGCCCACCAGATCGGGCGGCTACAGGCTAGGCTGGTAGAGAAACTCACATAAATTAACGTTTTAATTTCATGGGACAGCGTTTTCGCTTCGCTATCATCAGCGACCCTCACATCGCTCGGCCAGAGACGATCTACACCGGCCCCCATCGCTTTCACCTGGTGGAAGTCAGTATTCCAGGCATTGAGCAAATTTTTGATCAGTTAGAAACCCTCGATCTCGACTTTTTGCTGCTGCCCGGCGACCTCACCCAGCACGGTGAATGGGTGAACCACCAGTGGTTGATCGATCGCCTGAAGCGGCTGCCGTTTCCCGCCTACGTGGTGCCCGGCAACCACGACGTGATTGCTCGAGACGCCAGCGATCGCACCATTGGCCTGCAAGACTTTCCCCGCCTGTACCAAGACTTTGGCTACAGCGACGGCACCACCCTCCACTACCAGCACGAAATTCTCCCCGGCGTGCGGCTGATTGGCCTCAACTCCAACGCCTTTGAGCCCTCGGGCAAGCAGGTTGGGGTGGGCTACATCGATGACGCGCAGCTCGACTGGCTGGAGGCGACCCTGGCTCAGCACCGGGATGATCTGATCTTAGTCATGCTCCACCACAACGTGCTGGAACACCTACCGGGGCAATCCCAGAGCCCCCTGGGGCAGCGCTACATGGTCCACAACCATCTAGCCTTGATTCAGCGCCTCGAGGCGGCGGCGGTGCGGCTGATGTTTACGGGCCACCTCCATGTGCAGGATGTGGCCCGCCAAGGTGACCTATGCGAGGTGTTGACCGGGTCCATTGTCAGCTATCCGCACCCCTACCGGATTGTGGAGATTGACCATGGCCCTGGCGACCTGCGGGTGAAGCTGCAATCGCGTCGCCTCACCGCCGTTGACCCCTGGGACGATCTCCAGGCCATGTCGCACCAGTGGATGTGCGATCGCGCCGAGGGGTTTATGACCAAGTTTCTTGTCAGTCCGCCGATTGGGCTGGCGGAGCATGAAGCGGCGGCGATCGCCCCCAGCCTCAAAACCTTTTGGGCCAGCATCGCGGCGGGCGATGCCCAGATCGACTTTTCTCACCTGTCCCCTGAGGTGCAGCGCCGCTTAGCGCCCTTCAACTCAGTCGATAGCCAGGGCCAGCCCCAGGCGATCGACAACACTGCCACCCTGCTCTGGACAGCGCCGTAGCCCCGTGATCAGGAACGCCCCTCAGGAGAACAGGCCCATGGCCGGAGTGAACCAACCCACCTCGAATAGTTTCAAAAAGCTCCAGGGTTTCCTGCGATCGCGGGTCGGCCAGGCGATCGCCGACTACGCCATGATCACCGAGGGCGATCGCGTCATGGTCTGTGTCTCCGGCGGCAAAGACTCCCACACCCTGCTCGATATTCTGCGCCACCTCCAGCGCAGCGCCCCGATCCACTTCGATATTTTGGCGGTCAACCTCGACCAAAAGCAGCCCGGCTTCCCCGCCCAGGTACTGCCCGAGTACTTTGAGGCCATCGGTGTGCCCTACCGCATTGTCGAGCAAGACACCTACAGCACCGTCAAACGGGTGATCCCCGAGGGCAAGACCATGTGTAGTCTGTGCTCGCGCCTGCGTCGGGGGGTGCTCTACCGGGTGGCCGCTGAGGAGGGAGCCACTAAGATCGCCCTCGGCCACCACCGCGACGACATGATCGAAACCCTGTTTTTGAATATGTTCCACGGCGGCAGGCTCAAGGCCATGCCCCCTAAGCTGCTCACCGACGATCGCCGCCACATCGTCATTCGCCCCTTGGCCTACTGCCCGGAAGCCGACATCGCCCGCTACGCTCGCTACCGCGAGTTTCCGATTATTCCCTGCACCCTCTGCGGCTCCCAGGCCAACTTGCAGCGATCGCAGATCAAAGACATGCTGCAAACCTGGGAAAAACAATGGCCAGGCCGCACCGAAACTCTATTTCGCAGCTTACAGAATGTCGCTCCGTCGCAATTGGCCGATCCGGCCCTATTTGACTTCGCGACCCTAGAGGCGGATCGCCTGATGCCCAGCGAGGGGGATGGGCTGGATGCGATTAGTAGTGATTTAGAGGCCGAGTTTAACCCGGCGATGGCGTTGTTTGCCGATGGATTGCCACCGCTGTCGGTGGGGGCTGGGGAGCGCGATCGCTAACCATGGCTCTACGGCAGATACTCGCGATCCAACACCTGGTCTCGGCTAAAGGGGCACTCTAGGGGAAAATTCTCCAGGCCCACCCCGGTCTCCGTGGCGTTTAGGTCTCGGGCCTCCTGGTAGCAGTCGGCAAAGACCTGTTCAAAATGGGGCTTGAGGCTGGGGCTAGCGTTCAGGGCCTCCCGCAGACGACGGCGATGCTCTTTTAGCGCAAATCGCCAGCTGTTCGATCGCTGTCCTGGCTGGTAAGCATATTTAAGCAAATGCATCAGCACCACAATCAAATTGCTGCTTAAGACTCGTTTTTCGCTGCGCCCCATGTCTTCTAATTCTTCAAGTAAGTTAGCAACATCTACCTCCGCCAGCCGACCTGCCCTTAGCAGCTGGCAGGTGGTGTCAAGCCAAAGAGCGTAATCTTGCTGGTAGAGATGGGCCAGCGAGCCCGCCGAAACAGTGGTTTGGGACGACATAAACAGCCGTTAATCCTATACTGACATGTCATGGAGTGGTACAAGCAGACTGCTCTGATCAGTCCTTACTAGCCAATCCTGCTGATTTTAGTAGGATTGCATTTGGGTTTCGGAGATTCTGAATCCTTTAAGGATGCCCATCAAAACCCAACCCAATGTGCAGCAAACTTATGAATTTTAAGGAAGAGATAAATTTCACCAATCATAATCAAAATTTCAAAGTTGTTATTCTTAAAATTTTAGCACTTCTAATCTAGCTTGGCACCTGCCATGACCAGGCTAGGCCTGGTCATTCGCCCTGCCTTCAGTATCTCCCTACCGGCAAAACGACTATTCCCACCCCATGCCTCCAACCCGATCGACCTGCCCCTGAGGTGAAATGAAACCATAGGAAAATCCAGGGCATCAGGGGCCGTCAGCTATGGATCACCCAGAATCACGGCGTTAACAATTATAACTTTGCGGTCTCAGAGTTGACGTTTTTTGGGGGATGTTGCAATTATTATGGGGCTGACAAATGGTTCAAATTAAGGCCAATGGGCCGATTTGTTCACTCCCTCCAAAACCTGTGGTGTTCACTCTATGGCTTTATCTCGCTCGGCTGCCGTGATGGCGGCAGTCTCCACGGCGCTTCTGGGCGCCGTCGCCTGCGTTTCCCCCTCCAATGGCCCCGGTGTACCGCCCCTAACGGGTACGGTTTGGGAACTACAGCAAATTCAAATGAATGATGGCACGCTGCTGTCCGCCAACCCGCCGCAAAACTACACCGCCGAATTTGCTGACGATGGCCAGGTGTTTGTACAGGCCGACTGTAACCGGGCGATCGGGCAGTTTACCGAAGCCTCGGATGGGCGGTTGTCGGTTCAAATGGGGCCTACCACCATGGCCGCCTGCCCCGAGGGCAGCATCGGCTCTCAATTCCTCCAGGCCATGGGCAATTCTAATCTCTATTTCTTCCAGGATGAGGATCTCTTCATTGACCTGAAATTCGACAGTGGCACGATGCAGTTTTCTGCCGCCCCTACACCAGCCCTGATCGGCACCGTTTGGAAGCTTCAGCAAATACAGATGAATGATGGCACGCTGCTGGTGGCCAACCCACCAGACAACTACACCGCCGAGTTTTTGGCCGATGGTAGCTTGGTGGTGCGAGCTGACTGCAACCGGGGTCGGGGTGAGTTTACGGTCACCGATGAACGGATGCTCGCGGTGAGCCCCATTGCCACCACGATGGCAGCCTGCCCCGATGGCTCGATTAGTAACCAGTTTGTCCAGGCCCTGGGCAACTCTGGTAGCTTCTTCTTCCAGGATGGCGACCTGTTCGTAGAACTGGCCTTTGACAGCGGCACCATGCAGTTCTCCGCTGACTAGAGGTCTAAACCGACTCATTAAACGAGGCAGCGGATCTTCATAGATCCGCTGCCTCGTTGCGTTTTCAGGTCAGGGCTTATGGACCGGGCTGACGGAGGCGATCGCGAACCTAGCCGATCGCAACGGCGGGCAGTTCTAGACAGTAGCCAGCCCCATAGACCGTTTTGATAAATTTGGGATGGCGGGGGTCGGGCTCTAGCTTGGTGCGCAGGTGGCGAACATGGACACGGATGGTTTCAATATCGTCGTTGGGCTCGTAGCCCCACACTTCCTGCAGGATCTGGCTGGGAGATACGGTTTGGCCGTGGCGCTGGAGCAGGCAGTGCAGTAGCTCAAACTCCAGGTGGGTGAGCTTGACGGTGCCGTCAAACCAGATCGCCTCGTAGCGTTCTGGAATCAGGGTGAGGGGGCCATAGTTGAGGATTTCGCTGTGCTTAGCCGCCTGGGGAATGCGATCGGTGCGGCGCAGCAGGGCCCTGACCCGAGCCAGCATTTCATCGAGCTCAAAGGGCTTGGTCAAGTAGTCGTCGGCCCCGGCGTTGAAGCCGTCGACTTTGTCCTGGGTTTGCCCCAGGGCCGTCAGCATCAGAACAGGAATATCAGCCGTGCGGCGATCGCGGCGCAGTCTCTGACAGACCGTCAGACCATCTACCTTGGGCAACATCAGGTCGAGCATGATCAGATCGGGCAAGATTTGCACCGCTAGGGCTTGTCCCTTGATACCGTCACCGGCCTGATTCACGTCGTAACCGGCCATTTCCAAGTTAACGGAAACGAGCTCCGCGATGGCGGCATCATCATCAATGACGAGAATACGAGGCATTAATTACTCAAATTTGACAACCTGACACCATACCCACCCTCTCCGTGGCCCCATCACCAGGGCGATGGAGACCGGCTCGGGTGTGGCTTGCGATCGCATCCTTAGCCTTCACGTAAAGAGCCGTGTCGGAATGATACAATTTCTGGCTAAATTATAAGCAAAATATGTAAACTTTCTTAGCCAAATTAGCAACGCATTTCTGAGCTTAAGCTTTCCTTTAGCTTTTTAGGCGTCTCAACCGGTGCCCTGGGCAGTCGGCAACACAATCTCATCCTGGCCAGAACCCAAAGCAGGCTAGGGCATGGGGCAGAGAGAAATTAGAATAATTCTGGCCACAAAATACCCAAGGGCGTTGGTGATTCAAGGTATGAAGCAAAGGCTAGAGGCCTTGAGGGCTCGTTTAGAATTCCACGCGTTCATACCGCTATTCAGCAACGCCCA
>JAIXUR010000122.1 GCA_027483425.1 Cyanobacteriota bacterium
GACCGGGTAGTAATCTACCAACTTGACTCTAAAAGCCAAGCCAAGTCGGTGGCCATGGCCGCTAAGCCAGGCTTACCGCCGCTGCCCCATAGTTTGCTCAACCTCACCCCCTGTCTAAAGCAATGGTTAGCCGAAGCCACCCTGCAAGAGTTGCGGGCCATCGATAACCTGGCCGACAGCGATCTCACCATCTGCGAGCAAACTCTGCTGGCGGAGCTGGGCGTTCAAGCCAGTCTGCTGATCCCGATTTACCTCAGCTCTGACTGGCAACGGTCTTTCCATTGGGGAGACGACGCTACCACCAGCCATGAAATTTGGGGGTTTTTAGTTGCCCAGCAATACCATCCTCGCCACTGGAGCCCGCTCGAGCAATCGTTTCTGCGCCAGCTAGCCCAGCACCTCTTCCATGCCATTCAGCAGATGCAGCTGAGGCAATTTTCAGACCGGCTGATCGAGAGTAGTATCGACGGCATTATTGCCCTCGATACCAACTATCGCTATCAGGTGTGGAATAGCCCCATGGAGCAGTTGTCGGGCCTGTCGCGCAGTGATGTGATTGGCCGAGTCGCCTGGGAGGTGTTTCCCCTCTTGAAAGAGACCGGGGAAGACAAGCTGATTGCCATGGCGATGGCCGGGCAGTCGGTAGTAACGCAAAACCGGGCCTTTGTGGTGCCAGAAACCGGGCGCAAAGGCTTCTTTGAAGCGCGCTACAGCCCGCTGATTGGCCCCCATGGTCAGGTTCTAGGCTGCCTGGGGCAGGTACGCAACATTACTGAGCAAAAACAAGCCGACTATCAGCTGCGGGCCACCACCTCCCGACTGACGACCCTGATTCAAAACCTCCAGGCTGGCATTTTGGTAGAAGACGAACATCGGCGCATTCTTTTGGCGAACCAAACCTTCTGCGACATTTTTCGCCTGCCCCTGCCTCCCGAAGCGCTGAGAGGGCCAGACTGCGAAAAACTGCTAGGGCAGGCAGCGTCTCTGTTTCACGATCCGGCCGCTATGGTCAGAGGTGTTCGCCAAGTGCTGAAGCAGCGTCAGCCCGTACTGGGCGAAGAAGTTGAGCTGGCGGATGGCCGGATTCTAGAGCGAGACTACATCCCCATCTTTATTGACCATGACTATCAAGGGCATCTCTGGCAGTACCGCGACATTACCCAGCGCAAGCAGATGCAGCAGCAGCTAGAAGCAGCGATGCGATCGGCGGAGGCGGCCAACCGAGCGAAGTCAAACTTTGTGGCTACCATGAGCCATGAAATTCGCACTCCGCTCAACGCCATTATCGGTCTAACTGACCTGCTGCGGCTGACGACCCTGGATGACGAGCAGCAAGACTTTGTGGATACGATTCACAACAGCGGTTCGATGCTGCTATCGCTCATTAACGACATTCTCGATTTTTCTAAAATTGAAGCCGAAAAGCTTGAGCTTGAGCGTCGAGCCTTTAATCTACACCGCTGTATTCAGGATGTGGTGAACCTGATCACACCCCTGGCCCAGGAAAAAGGGCTGGTGGTGCGATCGCACATTGCCGCTGATGTCCCCGAGCGAGTGGTTGGCGACGTGACTCGCCTGCGGCAGGTGCTCTTAAACCTGGTCAACAATGGGGTGAAATTTACCCAAAAAGGCAGCGTCACTATAGAGGTGAGTCTGAAGCAATTCTTTGCTCCAGAGGCCCATACCGTAGAGCTTTACTTTGCGGTTCAAGACACTGGCATTGGCATTCCTGACGAAAGTCGCGACGCGCTATTTAAAGTCTTTAGTCAGCTCGATGCCTCTGTGACCCGGCGCTACGGCGGCAGTGGGCTGGGGCTGGCCATCTGCAAGAGCCTGGTAGAAGCCATGGGGGGGCAGATTGGGGTAGACACCCAACTTGACATTGGCACAACCTTTCACTTTACGATTCAGGTTCCCATCATTCCCGGTCGGGGGCCGCACGACCCTAGCGCCCTGGAGGCAGACAATGCCCCCTCAGATCGCTTAAATACCAAGGCTGTGCCCCCCCAACCCCTAGCCCCCCAGCTGCCCCTCAGCATTTTGGTGGTGGATGACCTGGCGGTCAACCAAAAAGTGGCCGTGAAAATGCTCCAATGGCTGGGTTATGAGCCCGACTGTGCCGCCAGCGGCATGGCCGCCCTCGATTTGATGATTCAACAGCAGACCTACGATCTGGTGCTGATGGATATTCAAATGCCGGGCATGGACGGCTACCAAACCACCGAGGCCCTTCGCCAGCTCCCCCAGGTCACCGCAGAGCGCCCCTGGATTGTGGCGATGACGGCTGACTTCAACCTGGACGTTCAGCAACGGTGTCAGCAGGTCGGCCTAAATGATTTCCTCCCCAAACCCATTACCCTGACATCCCTAACCGATTGCCTGGTGCGCTACGGCCAAACCCAGGACTCCCCACCCCTGGCCCAGGTCTCCCTGCCCGAGCCGCCAAGGCTTCAGCCGCCAGGCCCCTCGCAGCCACCCCTCCTAGACCAGGGCATGATCAATGCCATCCGCGATATGGCCGGTGCCGACGCCGATACCTTGGTGGCTGAACTGATCGACAACTACCGGGAAGATACTACCCGGTGCCTCGCACAGCTGCGCCAGGCGATTGACCAGCACAATGGCGATCAGATTCGCCAGCAGGCCCACGCGCTGCGATCCATGAGCTTGAACCTGGGGGCTCTGTCGATGGGCGCCCTCTGCCAAGATTTAGAACTGCGCCACCAGCTCATGTCATTTTCAGATCAGCAAACCTGTCTATCTCACCTAGAGCGCACCTTTGCCGAGGTGACGTTGGCCCTGCAATCCGTTACAACTGCCCAGCCCTATGCCTGATGCCGCTGCTCCCCAACCCTCGGTGCTGATTGTGGACGACGAACGCAACCTGCGCCGATTGCTCACCCATGCCATGACCAACGAAGGCTATCGCGTTGAAACCGCCAGCAATGGTAACGCCTGCCTGGGGTTTTGCCAGCAACACCTGCCCGACCTGATTTTGATGGATGCCCTGATGCCAGAGATGGACGGGTTCACCTGCTGTCAGGCCCTGCAAGACCGCTATGGCGATCGCTGCCCCCCGGTACTGATGATTACGGCCCTGGCCGATACGCCCTCGGTGGAACGAGCCTTTGCCGTGGGCGCAGTGGACTACGTCACTAAGCCAATTCACTGGGCCGTGCTGCGGCAGCGAGTGCAGCGGGTGCGGCAAACCTACCTGATTACCCAGGAGCTGCGCCAGGCCCGTAGAACGATCGAGGCTTTGCAGACAGCCCTACGTGAAACGTAAAAAAGAATTAATTGGGTGTTGCTACGCACATTCCGCAACCACTATAGGTGGCGTTAAAGTACACACGTACACTCTTGGCATAGAGTAGTTTGTCTGTTCTATGCACTAGCCCAAGTGTAGTGCTGATATACTACGCTATCCCTGGCGGCAACCTGCGGAATGTGCGTGCTAAATTGAAGCATAAATTTGGGTAGCGGCAAATGGCCGTTTGCCCCCACAAGAGACGTTGCAGTTTTGATCCAGACTTGTATCCAGCAACGCTGTTGATCGATTTGAGCTGGATTGTA
>JAIXUR010000228.1 GCA_027483425.1 Cyanobacteriota bacterium
ACCGGGAGACATCGGCACCTTCGTAGAGGCGATTTTGCCGGCGGTGAATCAGGTGAAGGGGATGCCGGGGGATGCGGTGGACAATGCGGTAACGGCCAATGTGCGCTACCAGGTGGAGCAGGTGATGAAGTCGTCGCTGGTACGCGATCGCCAGCAGTCGGGCCAGCTCCAGGTGATCGGTGCCCGCTATGACCTTGATACTGGAACCGTCACTCTGATCACCTGAGCAGAGTTATGGCATGGCTATTAACTCTGAAAAAATTGACATGTCTTGAACTCAAACTCACACTGCGCCATGGGCCGAACGTTCTTGGTCGAGTACAGTTTCTAAATTAGCCCAGCTAACAGTTTCTTCCTGCGCCCTTGAGCGAGACACTAAAATGTCATAAAAGTCTTCCCAAAGGTCGCCCCACTCCTGCAAGTCTAGGAGCACAGCCGTTAACTGGTCTAAGAGGGTGTTTGAAAAGCCAAAGAGTGTCTCAGGTTATATCTAGATCGTAGGCTAATGTCCTCAAAATGCAGCATTTTTGCAGCCTCTTGGTGGCAAATTATACCTGGGACAACCCTTTTCAAACACCCTCTAGGGCTAGCTTGGGTTGAGGCCCGATCGCTCCGAACAGACCGGGCCTTCAACGCCTTCGGCCAGGCAGCTCTCAAAGGAAATCTGCCGCACCGTAGAGGCCGGCAGCTGATCGGCATAGGTGAGGGCGGAGCGGTAGTAGGGTAGGCTCGCGGCGGGCTGCTCCTGGAGGAACAGAATCTGAGCTTTAAGGTACATCAGGTCGGGGTTTTGGGGCGCTGCGGCCAGGGCTTTGTCGACCTCTACCAGGGCTTCGCTATAGCGCTCCAGATCGCGCAGGCCAATGGCCACCCCCCGGTGGGACAAGTAGGGGGGGAACCCATTTTGCAGCTGGGCGATCGCCTGGTCGGGGTTAGCGAAGGGGAGATTAACCGCCAGGAGCAAATTCATAAAGCCCCTGAACAGGCTCAGTTCTGGATCGGTGGGATCGATCTTCTCGGCTGCATCTAGCTCACTAAACACTTGCTGTAGCATGCGCAGAGCGGCGGGGGTGCCCCGGGCCACCCCCTGGGTTTGCAGCACGTAGGCCCCTTCCATAAAAATGCCTACGGCGGTGTAGAGATGGCCGCGCAGGGGGTCGGTGGCCTTGAGGGCCTCGGCGGTTTGCTGGGTCAGGCGGGCCTGCTCGGCCAGTTGCTCGACGTCTTGGTTGAGATAGCCCAGGGCCGCCGCTATGGCATAGTTCATGGGTTCACCGGGCTCGGCGGCGATCGCCGGTCCGACTAGAGCTTGGGCAGCGGTGTAGTTGCCGTCGTAAAACAGCGCCTTAAACACCGCCTCGGTTTGATCGCCAATGTCATGGGGGTCAGTGGTGCGAAAGGGGTCAGCCGCCTGGGCCGCCATGGGGGCCAGCCCCAAACAAGCGGCTGCCAGAGCACCGGCTAAGGCCGCTCTGGGCCGAAAACCAAATCGAGCTGGGGTGAGACGAGGGTGAAGAACCATAGTGAGTTGCGGGTTTACGATCTGAACATGGATAACTGGCCCCTAGGCCCGGCCAGGGCAATCGGCCTGCTAGATCGGCCAGGGCGATCGGAAGAAAAAGATGTCTGCTCACTCCACCATCGTGATACCTGATGGGCTCAGTTTGGCTGACTCAGTCGGGGTTTGCGACGTGAATGTTACAGAAGCTACACTGGCCTAAGGCGGGGGGCAACCGGATGGCGCTAATCTAGGAGCTGATCTAGGGATGACGCGACTGGGTGAGGACAATTCCGGTAACGAAAAGACCAAGGGCGCAAGCCTTATCCCCAACGTTATCCTAGGGCTAGCTTCAATGCCTACTGTTTCTTTTCCGGGGTGGAATGCTCTATCTTCGTCACCTTACTTACCATCCACCGGCCAGCTCCAGGGCGATTTTGAGGGATATTTCTTTAGAATTAGCGCCCCAGCAGCTGGGCCTGATCTACGGGCCGAGTGGCTCGGGAAAAAGCACTCTGCTCGAGCTGATGGCCGGGTTTGCCCAGCCCACCGAGGGCAGTATTCAGTGGCGCGAGCAAACCCTTGACTCAGAGGCCTTGCAGCAGCTGGCGGGGCTGGTGTTTCAGTTTCCAGAGCGCCACTTTTGTGGCCATACCCTGCTGGAAGAACTGCGCCTGGGCCATCCGGAGTTGGCCCGCGACCAAATTGAGCAGGCGTTGAGGGCCGTGGGGCTAGACCAGCTTACCCTCCAGACCGATCCCCATGCCCTGAGCGGCGGCCAGCAGCGGCGCTTGGCCCTGGCGGTGCAGCTGATTCGCAAGCCCTACCTGCTGCTGCTGGATGAGCCCACGGCGGGGCTAGACTGGTCTATTCGCCAGCAAGTGATTGCGCTGCTCAAACAGCTCAAGCAAAACTGGACGCTGCTGGTGGTGTCCCACGATGGCGATGAACTGGCCCCCCTGGCCGATCGCTGCTGGCAGCTGGACCACGGCAGGCTCACCCCAGTGCCCCAGGGCACGCTCTCCCCAGCGGTCGGGTAAGGACAGACCTATGGACCCGTTACCCACCTACGACGATCGCTGGCAAAGTAGCCTCCACTGGCAGCCCACGGAGGCCCAACATCAGGAGTTCCAACGGCTGTACGTCGCTATTTTGGCCGCCAATCAGCAGATCAACCTGACCCGCATCACCACCCCTGAGGATTTTTGGGAGAAGCACCTGTGGGACTCGCTCCAGGGCGTTGCTCCCTGGTTGACTGAGGCCCAGGCCCCCGCCCTCAAGGTTGTCGACATCGGCACCGGCGGCGGCTTCCCCGGCCTGCCCGTGGCCCTGGCGTTTCCCCACTGGGCGATCGCGCTGCTCGATGCCACCCGCAAAAAACTGGCGATCCTAGAAGCCGCCTGTGAAACCCTGGGGCTGACCAATGTGAGCTTTTTACCCCAGCGGGCCGAGCAGGTGGCCCACCAGCCCGTCCACCGCGAGGCCTTTGACCTGGCGCTGCTGCGAGCCGTGGGCCCGGTCAATACCTGTGCCGAGTATGCCCTACCGCTCCTTGCCCTGGGCGGGCAGGCGGTGCTTTACCGGGGCCAGTGGTCAGCGGAGGAAGAGGCTGGCCTGAGGGCCATTTTGCCCCGCCTGGGGGGTGAGCTGCGGGAGGTGCGATCGCAAACCACCCCCCTGACCCAGGGCGTACGCCATAACGTGATCCTCGCTAAGGTCAGCCGCACTCCGGACAAGTTTCCTCGCCTGCCAGGCCTACCGGCGAAGACACCGCTGGTTTAGGTGAAGGGTGATGGGTGAGTTCAAAATTCAAAGTTCAAAATCGCCTCACCGTCGACGCTCTTGGAGCTTGCGGTAAACATCCTTGATATCTACCCCATGGTGGGCTAGGGCTACGAGGGTGTGGTACATCAGGTCGGCGGCTTCTCCGGCGATCGCATCGGGGTCATCGTCTTTACAGGCCATCACCACCTCGGCGGCTTCTTCGCCGATTTTTTTGAGGATTTTGTTGTCGCCTCCGGCCAGCAGTTTACAGGTGTAGGAGTCGGGGTTGGGGTGGTCTCGGCGATCGCAGATCACCCCAAACACCTGGGACAGGGTATCGGCTGGGGGGGCCACCTTGTGGTCCTCGATTTGGTGAAAGCAGCTGCGCTCGCCGGTGTGACAGGCGATGTCGCCCCGTTGCTCGACGGAGACCAGCAGCGCATCGCTGTCGCAGTCGTAGCGGATGGACTGAACCTTTTGCACATGGCCCGAGGTCGCCCCCTTGTGCCAAAACTCCTGGCGCGATCGGCTCCAGAACCAGGTCTCGCCCGAGTCCAGGGTTTTTTGCAGCGATTCTGCATTCATCCAGGCCATCATCAGCACGGTGCCGTCGAGGTAGTCTTGCACGATGGCGGGCACTAACCCCTGATCGTTGTAGCAAATGCGATCGACGGGCACGGCGGTGGCCAAGGGCGAAGCAGGAGAAGTAACCATGGCAACGGGCGATGAATGTTCTTCATCACTCTAGTACCTTGCTGCCCCGTACAGACTATGCCCTCGGTTCAAACCCCCTCTAGGTGAGCTGATCTATCAACCAGGTGATCACACGCCCATGGTTCATGGGCCGACTCCGATGCAGGGCTTGGTCTAGCAACTTTAGAGACAGTTCAGGTAAGACCTGGCATTGGCGGATTTGACGACTGCCCAAATTTTCGACGGCAAAGGCGAGTAACCTAGCCTGTTCTACATCTTTCTACATCCGGTATTTAGCCCAACCCCGGTGGGTGACTCTGCCTAGGCGTGACAACGGCTCTCATAAACGGCCAACCTCAGTAAGCCTTGTTGGGTTCTGCTATCGCGCCACCCAACCTTGTATGTAAGCGGTGTGGCTCTAGAGTTATTTTAGAAGCAGACCGTCAGGGGAGGACTCCGGACCCAACCTCAAGCCACCCAGCTTGCTGCGTAG